>SFER01000169.1 GCA_004557195.1 Bacteroidales bacterium
GCGCGCCGGCGCTTATTCACCCAACCACATCGGCAACGACGCCGCAATCTTCAACGCCACCGCCGAACAACTCCGCAAGCGCGGCTGCGAGGTGAATGTGTATAGCGAGGAGCAATTCATCGCCGGAAAGGTGAGCGAACGCATCATCCTCAATATGTGCCGCGAGCAGCGAAGCATCCAGCTCCTGCAGCGGAAGGAAGACGAGGGGTGCCTGGTTATCAATTCGGGCTACGGAATCGAAAACTGCACCCGCGAACGCATGACTCGCATTCTCTTGGGCAGCAACATCCCCTATCCCGAAAGCCTCATTGTTAACACCAACGAGGCTGTTAAGCCTGCGCTCAAAGAGAGCGGATTCACAGCCTGCTGGATTAAGCGCGGCGACTTCCACGCCATGCACAAAGAGGATGTGAGCTATTGCCGCCACATCGAGGAGGCGCAAGAGGTGCTCCAAGAATATTTCTACCGCGGCATCAAGCGCGCCGTTATCAACAAGCACCTCCCCGGCGACCTCATCAAGTTCTACGGCGTTAAAGGCTCGCCGTTCTTCTACTGGTTCTACCCGTTTGACGAGGGACACAGCAAATACGGACACGAAGCCATCAACGGCAAATCGACAGGCTTCGACTTCGACATCAAGCAACTCAAAGAGATATGCCACAATGCTGCCGACACGCTCGACGTGGTGGTGTATGGCGGCGACTGCATCGTCTCGAGCGATGGCGACATCAAAATTATCGACTTCAACGACTGGCCCAGTTTTGCTCCATGCCGCAACGAAGCCGCTCCTCACATTGCCAAAGCGGTGATGGCTGAAATAAAAAAATGGAACAGTAAATAACCTTTAATAATGGAGAACAAAGAAAGTTTTATTCAACGATACAAATCAACACTCAAGTCGATGGACACCGAGGAGACTATCGACCTGATGTTCTATCGCCCTATCGGATATGCCTGGGCGGTGCTGTGTGCCAAACTCGGCATCACCCCCAACGCTATCACTATCGCCTCGATTTTCATTGGCGTTGCCGCCGGAATCATGTTCTATTTCGACAACATGGCTTACAACGTCGCGGGTATGTTCCTCCTCATTTGGGCAAACTCGTTTGACAGCGCCGACGGGCAGTTGGCGCGCATGACCAAGCAATACTCCCGCTTGGGTAGGATTCTCGACGGTGTGAGCGGCGACTTATGGTTTATCACTATCTATTTAGCCATCTGCTTGCGAGTGTCGCACACCAGCGAGTTTTTCTCGGCTCACACTTGGGTGATTTGGGCTATCGCCGTAGCTGCCGGAATTTGCCATGCCAAGCAGGCTGCGATGGCAGACTACTACCGCCAATTCCACCTCTATTTCCTCAAAGGCGAGGAGGGGAGCGAACTCGATTCGGTGGCTGCTATCGATGTGAAATACAACAGCCTCTCCTGGAAAAAGGATTTCATGGGCAAACTTGTGTGCTTCTTCTACCGCAACTACACCGCCAACCAGGAGGCTTTGACCCCGGCAATGCAGAGCCTGCGCCACACCATCAAAGAAGAGTTTGGTAACGAGATTCCGCAGCGCTTCCGCGACGATTTCCGCGCCAAGAGCAAGCCGCTGATGAAATACACCAACTGGCTTTCGTTCAATATGCGCACTATCGCGCTGTTCTGCTCCCTCTTTGCGTGCATGCCATGGCTCTATTTCGGCTTTGAACTCACCGTGCTCAACATTCTCCTTGTTTACATGATGCTGCGCCATGAAAAAATATGCCGCGGCTTTATAAAAGAAATAAAAGATGGAACATATAAAAATTAACGGCATAATTTTCGACTACGGCGGCACTATCGACAGCCGCGGCGAGCATTGGAGCGAAGTGATATGGCGCGGCTACTTGGAGTGTGGCGTCCCTGTCTCAAAAGAGCAATTCCGCGACGCCTACGTCTTTGCCGAGCGCGAACTCGCCAAGACTCGCCACATCCTCCCACACCACAATTTCCGCGACCTTCTCGAGATTAAAATGAAAATCGAGATGGACAACCTTGTGGATACCGGCGCGCTCGACCGCGCTACCGCCGACGCAAAATATCTCCCGGTGGCTCATTTCTGCTACAACGAGGCTAAAGCGTGCATAGCCGAGGCTATCCCGGTGCTCGACGCCCTCGCAGCCCGCTACCCCATGGTGCTCGTGAGCAACTTCTACGGCAACGTGGAGAGCGTGCTCGACGATTTCGGGCTGCGCCACTATTTCAAGCAGATTATCGAGAGCGCGGTGGTGGGCGTGCGCAAGCCCGACCCGCAGATTTTCCGCCTCGGTGTTGAGGCTCTCGGGCTCCCCGCCGCCGATGTGCTCGTGATTGGCGACAGCTACAAGAAAGACATCGTCCCCGCCGAATCTATCGGCTGCCATGTGCTTTGGCTCAAAGGGAAAGGGTGGACCGCCGAGGAAGACGCGGTGTCGCATCCCGCTATCATCAAAAAACTCGCCGATGTGCTTGATGTAGCATTATAATTCGTTAAGATAAAAGTTTATTTTTGTCCAATATTTCGCACAAATTGGCTATATTGGTATAAAATTGACCACTTTTAACTAAATCACAACCAATTAAAACACTAAATATTTTTTTTAATAAGAAAATCGCCGTAATTTTACGGCGTTTTTCGACATTAGCGAAAATAGAAATTAATTAAAACATAGAATAAATTCTAAAAAAGACACTATTATGAAAGGAAATGTTCAAAATGCAGATGGCAAATTAGGCGTACTCGTTGTAGGCCTCGGCGCTGTTAGCACCACATTCATGACCGGCGTGCTCATGACACGCAAAGGCTTGGCAAAACCTGTCGGCTCAATGACTCAATACGACAAAATCCGTGTTGGCAAGGGCGCAGACAAAAAATACCTCCCTTACAACGAAATCGTGCCGATGGCATCGCTCAACGACATCGTTTTCGGCGCATGGGACGTTTATCCCGAAAATGCCTACGAATCTGCTATCAACTGCGAGGTTCTTAAAGAAAAAGACATCAACCCCGTTAAGGACGAGCTCCTCAACATCAAGCCTATGAAGGCTGCCTTCGACCACAACTACGCAAAACGTCTCGACGGCAACAACGTTAAAGACTGCAAAGACCGCTGGGATATGGTTGAGCAACTTCGCGAAGACATCCGCAAATTCAAAGCCGAAAACAACTGCGCTCGCATCGTTGTTCTCTGGGCTGCTTCTACCGAAATCTACGTTCCCGTTGACGAGAAAATCCACGGCACTCTCGCTGCTCTCGAAGCCGCTATGAAAGCCGACGACAAAGAGCACGTCGCTCCTTCTATGTGCTACGCCTACGCAGCTCTCGCCGAAGGCGCTCCATTCATCATGGGTGCCCCCAACACCACTGTAGATATCCCCGCTATGTGGGAACTCGCCGAAAAAACCAAAATGCCTATCGCCGGTAAAGACTTCAAGACAGGTCAAACTTTGGTTAAATCGGGCTTCGCTCCTATCATCGGCACTCGTTGCCTCGGTCTCTCAGGCTGGTTCTCTACCAACATCCTCGGCAACCGCGACGGTCTCGTACTCGATGAGCCTGCCAACTTCCACACCAAAGAGGTGAGCAAACTCTCCACTCTCGAGTCTATCCTCGTTCCCGAAAAACAACCAGACCTCTACAACGGCTACTATCACAAAGTACGCATCAACTACTACCCACCCCGCAACGACAACAAAGAGGGTTGGGACAACATCGATATCTTTGGCTGGATGGGCTATCCAATGCAGATTAAGATTAACTTCCTCTGCCGCGACTCTATCCTCGCCGCTCCTCTCTGCCTCGACCTCGTGCTCCTCAGCGACCTCGCCGCTCGCGCAGGACGCTTCGGTATCCAACGCTTCTTGAGCTTCTTCCTCAAGAGCCCGATGCACGACTACACCAAGAACGAAGTGCCGGTTAACCACTTGTTCCAACAGTATGTAATGCTCAAAAACGCTATCCGCGAAATGGGCGGTTACGAAGCAGACGAAGAAATTGACTAATTTCTGTGTTTTCTAATTATAGGGTTGGGGCATCTTTATAGTGATATAAGGATGCCCTTTTTTCATCCTCGCTTTCCGCGCACCTATTCCATGCCGCAAAATTACGGCGCGGCGGTGCGATTGCGATGCATTTTGCGCACAATTCTGCGTTTTAACCCAATTTAACTGCATTTTCCGCCTTATCTTTGTGCCGGAATCTCGGCGACACCGCGCATTTGCGTTGCAGTGTCACGATTATTTTGTAACTTCGCAGGGTAATTCATCCTTTATCGCTATGAGACATGTAATCTTTTCTTTAATCCTCATCCTTGCCACCGCCGTGGTGCGCGCCGACAATCCTAAACGCGAATTTCGCGGCGCCTGGATTCACACCGTGGGGCAGGGACAGTATGCCAAACAATCT
>SFER01000170.1 GCA_004557195.1 Bacteroidales bacterium
AGCATCGGCTATGACCTCGACAAGCAAACTTCATTTATCAACATCAACGGCAACAACCTCGATATTACTTATCTTTGTCGCTCGCTGAATGATTTCCCGATTATCGTTGTAGGTGATAAGACCGGCGACGCTTCTATCGACACGCTCGATAAATCTTCGCTCGACTTCCGCGCTAAAGGTGAACGCCGCCGCAAGTCGCCTCATGCCACTATGCTTGAATATCTCAACAACACCGACTGTGTCTATGGCATCGTGGCTAACGGTCGCACTCTGCGTCTTATCCGCAACTCAGGGCAATTAGTCAAACTCACTTACATTGAGTTCGACATTCAGCGTATGCTCGAAGAAGACAAGTACTCGGAGTTCTGCCTGATGTTCCGTTTGCTCCACGCTTCGCGTTTCAGCACTGCCAGCGATGAGCAGTGCATCATGGAGCGATACTTCAATATGAGTATCGAGAGCGGCAACCGCATTCGTGCCGGTCTTTCCGACGCTGTAAAGCGTGCTATGGAAATCCTCGGCAACGCTGTGGTTACTAATGCAGGAGCCGGGAATGATGTGCTCCGTGCCGACTTGACTGCCGGAACGGCTAATGCCGTCACGCTCAACAAGGAAATGATACACTTTATTTACCGACTGCTGTTCCTTTTCATCATAGAGGACCGCAATCTCGTGTATCAAATTCCCGACGACAGCAATCACCCGGATTATGCTCGCCTATGCCGTCAGCAAGATATTTACAAGCAATACTATGCCGCTTCGCGTCTTCGCTCGCTCTCCGAAAACAATTACCTCCGAAACAGCCGATACCACGATATGTGGGAGGGCTTAATCGATACGTTCCGTTTGTTCGAGGCTAATGGTATCGGTGATAAACTCGGCATCAAACCGCTTGGCGGTATGCTTTTCGGTAACGACACGCTGCACTATATCAAAAATTGCACCATCAACAATGAGCAACTTCTCAAAGCGTTCGCCGCTCTCAACGAATTTACTGACGAGCGAGGGCAGTTAGTCAAAATCAATTATTCGTCGCTCGATGTGGAGGAATTCGGCTCGGTGTATGAGGGCATTCTCGAAATGCGCCCATACGTCAACTTCATCAACGACAACTCCGGTTGGGAGTTCGGCTACGTTGGCGGTCTTGACCGACAGAGCACTTCTTCCTATTACACTCGTCCCGACTTGGTGCAAAATCTTATCCGCACCACGCTCGAACCGGTAATCAAAGAACGCATCAGCAAATACAACACTCCGGAAGATAAGGTGAAGTCGCTCCTTTCCATGAAAGTGTGTGACGCTGCCTCCGGCTCCGGGCATATCGTCCTCGCTATGGCTCGCACCATTGCTTGGTACGTCTGCTCTATTCGCACAGGCGAGGAAAACCCTGCTTCGCTCGACTACCGTCAGGCTCTCCGCGAGGTGATTCAAAAGTGCGTTTATGCAGTCGATTATAACCCCGATGCCGTAGAACTTTGCAAGGTGGTGCTTTGGATTGAGGGCTACTGCGCAGGTAAGCCGCTTTCGTTCCTTGACCACCACATTCGTTGCGGCAATTCCGTGGTAGGCATCACCGACCTCGATACGCTTCTCGATGGCGTGCCTAAAGAGGCTTTTTGTGCTAAAGACAACGACCGCGAAGTAAAAAATCAAATCATCTCACTCAACCGCGATGCTCTCAATGATGTGGCTACTGTTCGCGATGGTCAAGCAAATGGTATAAGCGTATCGCTTTTTACACAAGATTTCACCATTCAGAGCATCGACACAGAGCAGGTTGGCTTGGCTAACCATGTGCGCGAAATTTCAGCTATGCCCGAAAACTCTTTGCTCGAACAGGTAACGAAGCAAAAGCGTTGGGAAGACCTGATGCAGTCGCCTCGTGTGGAATGGCTACGCCGTGCCTGCGACATCTACACCTATGCTTTCTATAAGCAATTCACTGCCGACGATTTGCAGAGCACGGTTGACGAAACAGGTACGTTCACGGCTTTTGCCGTGCCTTACACTCGCACTGTCTATCAAGCACTGCAAGAAATCAAATATCTCGACGACATTGATGAGCCTTCCGCCCAACGTATCTCTCCGAAACTTTGTGCAGAGGCAGCCGAAGTGGCTCGCTCTCAGCGTTTCTTCCACTGGGCGGTGGAGTTCCCCGAAGTGTTCGCCTACGACGGCGGCTTCGACGTAATGTGCGGAAATCCACCTTGGGATAAAATCAAGGTAGAAGATAAAAAGTGGTTTGAAAGCCACGGTCGCACCGACATTGTTAATGCCGGTACTGCCGCTCAACGCAAAAAGGCAATTGCAAAATTACCGATTTCCGACCCTGAATTATACGAAGAATATATTACAGCTCAGCAAAATGCCGAGGCTCAAAGCAGATTTGTTCGCTTCGGGCATCGTTTCCCTCTTACTGCTACAGGCGACATCGACCTATACCCGATGTTCGCTGAACTATGCCTTTCGTTCTCCAAAGAGGCTTGGGGACTTGTTTTGCCTACCGGTATTGCCGTAAACGATAGCAACAAAGACTTCTTCGGCAAACTCGTCGATGAAAACCGACTAATCTCTCTATATGACTTTGAGAATAAGGAAGCATTATTTGACATTCATCGTATGTTCAAATTCTGCTTACTCACTGCAGGCAAACAGCAAGATAAGCCTCGTCAAGTCAGTGGCGGTTTCTATCTTACTCGCCTCGACCATCTTCTTGACCCTCGCAGAATTTACACTTTGCAGACTTCCGACTTCGCTCGGCTAAATCCCAACACCAAAACTTGCCCTGTGTTCCGCACAAGCCGAGATGCTGAACTCACTGCCAAGATTTACCGCAACTCAACTATTTTGCTCAACGAAGCAACAGGCAAGAATCCGTGGAATGTAAGAACGGCTCGTATGTTGGATATGTCGAACGATTCACATCTGTTCCGCACATACGCACAACTGACTGAAGCCGGTGCTTCGTATAAAGCCCCAAACTTCATTCTTGATGGAGAAACTTACGTTCCGCTCTATGAGGGCAAGATGATTTGGCACTATAACCACCACTACGGCACATGGCCAACCACTGGCGACCGCCCGAACTCCATCAACACCCCGCCAGCCGAAGAACTCGCCAACCCCGATTCTTCTATCGTGCCATGGTATTGGGTGCCGCTATCTGCCGTTGACGACCGATTGGTGAAAACCGATAACCAAGATAACATCATTTGGCAATGGACTCATAAATGGAGCATCATTTATAGAGGTTTAACCAATTCAACAAATGAACGAACGTTCATTTGTTCCACTATTCCCGACGCCTTCGGCGTCGGGAATAGTGCTACGCTCCTCTACGCGGAGCGTAGCACTATGCCCGGAGCGGCTCTTGTCGGTATGATGACGTCGTTAGTATTCGACTATGCTGTTCGTCAAAAAGTGGGTGGAACAAATATGAGTACATATTTCGTCAAGCAATTCCCGGTACTCACGCCTGAACAGATTTCTGCCGACTGGCAATGGCAAATCGTTCGCCGTGTTGC
Source organism: Bacteroidales bacterium (assembly GCA_004557195.1). Classification (GTDB taxonomy): domain Bacteria; phylum Bacteroidota; class Bacteroidia; order Bacteroidales; family Muribaculaceae; genus W0P31-042. Next base: position 3,525 of record SFER01000170.1, read on the forward strand.
TGAATTACAGTATTTCAATCACGACCTCGACGGATGGGCGGAGGAACTATGGGAAGAAATGACCGATGAGCAACGTGCCGAATTGCCACAAATCGGGAATAAGCAGCCGTGGACGTTCAACCCCGACAGCCGTGCCGTGCTGCAAGCCGAACTCGATGCCATCTTTGCCCACCTTTACGGACTCAGCGAAGAAGACCTCCGCTATATCCTCGACCCGGAAGATGTGTGCGGAGCAGGCTGCATCAACGAGACATTCCGTGTACTCAAAGATAACGAAATCCGCCGCTACGGCGAATATCGCACACGCCGCCTCGTCCTCGAAGCCTGGCATCGTTTCAACTTCTAATCGACAACATCAACCCTCACAGCCTCGGAGATACCTCCGGGGCTTTTATTTTGCTGTGAAAAGAGCCAAAGTTGTGGGCTACCGCTCCACTCTGTCGTCTTTGCGGAGGCTTGCTTAGTAAGAGTAAGGCATAATGTCGCTCACCGAACATTGGCTACTGCACTCGGCTTCGGTTGTTGTAGGTACTGCGAAGATGTTTGCTCTCTCGTATGCCGTACCACTGCACTTGATTTTTAAGGTGTTGCCGCTTTCTCCACTCTGAGTCCAAACTGCGAAGAAAATGTTGTCATTGTTGCTAAACAGAATTGATTGTCACATAACATTGTGCAAGCCTAAAGCACGATAGAAAATTTTCCATTACAAAGTTAGCGATTTATCCACGCTCGAAAAGGGTGTAACAAGCAGCCTCGACAAATCTTCCTTT
>SFER01000171.1 GCA_004557195.1 Bacteroidales bacterium
AAGCCGTAGGCAACGGCATCGGTTTTAATGCCTCCACTGCGAGCCCAGCCTTTGTGATAGCAATCGGCAGGAACGGTGTGTGTGGGTGAAGCAGCTGCAAGAATATATACAATGAGGCACTCATTATACCCCTCAAGCGGGAAGTTCATCTCCCATTGATATTCGGGAGACCAGTGCCAATAAATTACGTTTTCACCACCTTTGGTGTACCAATCAAATTCCATTTCACGCCACAATGTGTCGATTTTTTCAGCAAGTGCCTTCTCGTCGTCGTTTCCTTCACGGAAGTATTGGCGAGCGCAAAGAAGGCTCTCCATGAGGAAGCAACTTTCAACAAGGTCGCCGCCATTATCTTTCTGTCCGAAAGGTTTTACTTTACCTGTGGGACCATCGAGCCAGTGAGGCCACACGCCATGGAAGCGGTCGGCTTTGGCAAGATAATCCACTATTTTGGTGAGGCGCTTAACACCCTCTTCGCGAGTGATAAAGCCACGGTCGATAGCCACAATAAGTCCGGCAAGACCAAATCCACTACCACCGATAGTAACTACATCTTTGTCGTTCTCGGGATAGTTGCCATCGAGATGGATGCGCTCACAAGCAAGACCGGAAGTTTCTTCCGCTCCTTCCCACATGTAGTTGAGATGCACCTTCTGGATGTAGTCGAGAAATTCATCATCGTTGGCAAACTCGGTGGGACGTGTCTCGCTTTTTCCGGGGATATTATTCTCCCCTGCCTCATTGTGCGAGCAAGCACATGATGTAACAGCGAGCACCATAGTTGCCAAAATGCTTACATAATAGATTAATGTTTTGTTCATGATTATTTGTGTTATTGTTTTATTACTTTGCTCATTGCCGAACGTCCTGTTTCGCCCAACGCTTCAATAGAGAAGTAGTAGTCGGTGCCAAGGTCGAGTCCGCGAAGGTCATATTCACATTCTCCGTTCACTGTGATGCAGTGGTAGAGTTTGTCGGGGGCGATACCGAAGCGAATGTTGTATCCGTAGGCACGTTCGCTCGGTTTCCAGGTAATCATAGCATTGCGCATGTCTTTCTTATCACGCACCACTTTGAACCCTTTCACAGCAGCAGGAGCATCGCCTTTTGCCAGTCCAAACACTCGCAAATCGGAGAGGCAGAAATAGCCCGAAGGCATGTGGATGTTTTCCACCTTGAGATAACGAGCGTTGAGTGGCTCGCGCAGTTCCACATAGTCATGAGGCACATCACGGTCGTTGTTACTCTTATCTACAACAAGTTCCCATTTCGAGCCGTCAACCGATGCATAGATGCGATACTGGTGGTATAGGTCATTGGCACGGTTGTGCTGGATGGTCATGTAGTCATAGTAATTGAGTTGGATTGCACGGATTTCCTTTACATCTTCGAGGTCGATTTTCACCCACTCCCCCGGATTGCCGGTCTTGGCGGCCCAATAAGTGCGGATGTTGTCGTCGGTGATGTTTTCTATTCCGAGGCTTTCTTCGGCAGTGCTCGATGCTTCGGCATGTTTGTTGTAGGAAAGCATCATCCAGCCTGTGAAGCGGTCGGTACCTTCAATTTGTCGGTCGGCATTCCAGCAAGGATAGTCGCCGAAAGCAGTGTTGCAGAACATCACGCCGTCTTTGTCGAAACCAACCGGATAAAGACCTATGCGACGCTCGAATTTATATTTGAGCGAGAGCATACATGTACCCACATGCCAATAAGTGCCATGTTGGTCGCACCATGTGCCACCGTGTCCCACGCCTTGCACAAAACCACCGGGCTTGTAACTCATGGGATTATGCTTTTGATAGGTGAAAGGTCCGAGCGGATTATCGCTCACATAAACGCCATCGGCATACACCTTGAATTCTGTGCCGGGAGCGCCATATTGCAAGTAGTATTTGCCATTATGTTTGGTCATATAGGCGCCTTCGGTGAATGGACGAAGTGTTACCTCATCATCATTGTTCATTCCAAAGCGTTCCCATCCATGTTGTTCGGGATAAAGAGCGATTACATCATGGATTTTGCTGATGGGACGGAAATCGTCGCGGCTTATCTGCACAGCCTTGATAGGATATTCGTTGCTTGAGCCGTAATATTCATAGAGTTTGCCATCGTCATCGAGGAAGAGGCATGGATCCCATGTGGGGAGAGTGTTGCGGTCAACTACACGACGGAAACGGCCGTTATATGGGTCGGTAGAATACCAAATAGGAAGGCCTTCGTAGGTTGAACCGGTGTAAAATAGAGTGTCGCCTACTACAAAAGCGGCAGGAGCACACTGGTCATCGTCGGTGGGACGACGTTGGAAAGTAGCCACTGTAAAATCCCAGTCGCTCAAATTCTTTGAATGATGGAAACCGCCTTGATTGGTCGAGAAAAGCAGATTCTCCCCTTTATAAGTCAATCCCATCGGGTCGGCGGATGAACGGAAAGAGCCATTTGGACGCACATTGTTGTTGAAAGGCTCATAGTTATAACTGATGTTGAGCGGATTGCAATATGTGTTTGTAGTGCAGTCCTCAGGGTCAAACCAGCGTGTTGCCACAGCCTTTGTGCGCTGAGTCGCATGGCCGGTGTAGGGTTGCATGGCAACATCTATTACGCGCTGTGAGGCTTCACGCACGACATTTCCAAATTCTTTGCCGGGATAATAGACATAGATGTGGAGGTCATTATCGGTACACTTGAGTGTGTATTTTCCCGAAGCATCGGTGTTGCAATGGCAAGGCGACTTAAAGAACATCACGGTGGCGCCTTCGAGAGGAGTACCATTCTCATCGGTAATAGTGCCCGAGATGGTATATTCCTTCACCACAGGGATATAATAGTCGCTCACCTGCCCTTTCACCACCATAATGGAATCGTCGGCAGCCACATTGGCTGTTGCAGCGAGTGCCAGGCAAATAGATGCTATTTTAGATTTGAATTGCATAAAAATCGGGTGTAATGTTTTTCATAAAAATGGGGGCTGCCTCGCTATTTAGTACTCTTATGTGGGACAGCCCCCATCTGTTATATTACTTGCATGAATATCTATTATTCGTCGATAGGCTCGTTAGCAAGACTTGGAATGTTGCTTAATTGTTCGAAAGGAACCGGATAATAAGTGAGCGAAGCATTCCAACCTTTGAGAGTTGAAGCAGCCTTGCCGCGACGCACGAGGTCGTTGTAGCGTTCACCCCATTCGCAGCACAATTCCATGCGACGCTCGTCGAGGATGTTGTCGATTGTAACGCTCGACAACGGAGTCATTCCTGCACGCTCGCGTACCAAATTGAATGGTGTTACAGCATCGCCACCAACTTCGAGGCAAGCCTCTGCGTTCATCAAGAGAACATCGGCATAGCGAAGGATGCGGATATTGTTGTTTGAGCCATATTTTGTACGACCCGGAGTGAGTTGGTTGAGCGGAGTGTAAGCCTTGCCGTTCCAGCAGTCGGTTTGTGTGGGGTTTTGCAATGGACGGATAGCATCGCCACTTGGAGTTGTGCTGCCTGCAAGAAGGAAAGAAGTTGTTGCACGCACACCCTCACCACGAGCGGCAGCCCAGTCGCGGAAGTCTTTGAAAAGACCGATGAAACCCCAACCGGAGATATTACCATTGTTGGCAGGACCTTGGAATACAAACCATTGGTCGGCGTCAACCATATCACCTGAGCCATTGCCGAAGTCGGTGCATTGGCACTCAAAGAGTGATTCGTTGCACATCTTGCCGGGAATCTTGAAGAGGTTGTAGAAATCGTTGTAGAGTTCAAACTTGTTGCTGGCGATAATCTCACCTGTGAGTTCTTTCACCTTGGCATAGTTGCCCATGTTGAGGTTAACCTTGGCAGCAAGAGCCATAGCAGAGTAGGCAGTTACAGCGCCGAAGTGAGCGTTCTCGTTAGGACGGATTTTAGGCATGTTGTCGATACCAAACTGAAGGTCTTCGAGCATGTAGCGATTAACAGCTGCAACAGTCGAGCGAGTCATGTCGGTTTGGCTATTGGAACGGAGGATGGTTACAGGACCAAAAGCCTGCACGAGACGATAATAAGCATAAGCACGAAGGAAACGCACTTCACCACAATATGCATTGTAGTTCTTCATATCGTTGGAGTTGGTGATATTGGCAGCATATTGGTCGAGCGATTCGAGAGCGGCGTTTGCCACCTTAATCATACCATAATACTGGTTCCACATCTCATTCAAGCCCCAGAAAGAGTTGTCATACTTGAAGTTACCGAAATCAACCAATGTAGGTTGGTCGTCGATACGTCCCGACCAAACATCATCATCGCGAACGATAGAGAGAGG
>SFER01000172.1 GCA_004557195.1 Bacteroidales bacterium
GATGTTCAAAATAATGGTATAAAAATTACGGATCCGGCATTTTCAACTGATGTTGAACTAAGTAATGACAAACGCCAGTCTTTTGTATTGAAAGGCGAGCATAAACGGAAATGGACAGCGGAAAATCCAAATAAACATATCGGGGTTTGTTTGAAAATAGATGACGCATTGATAGCAACAGAGAAGCAGAACAAGTGCGACTGCGGGCTTTTGTTGGATGATAATCGTTTGTATTTGGTCGAATTCAAAGGCGATGATTATAAAACCGCAGTAATCCAACTGACTGAAACAAAGAAATACTTTTTGTCAAATTATGCAGATTATGATTTGGCCTTTCATGCAAGAATTGTAGGAAAGTCTTTTCCCAAAGCAACAACAGAACTTCAAAAGGCAAAGATTGATTTAAAGAACAACTTTGGCAAGAATTACAAGCTATTTGAGAACAAAGGATCGGAAAAAATATGAGTGAATACACCAACGTAGAACACCCCTTTCTCGAAAGGCTTCGCGAGATTGGCTGGCAAGTGATAGACAAAGGCAGCGGCGGCATCCCGCAGGACCCGACCGAAACGATGCGCACTTCGTTCAGCGAGGTGATTCTAAAAGATGAGTTTTACAAGAAACTTGGCGAACTCAACCCGTGGATAACTGCGGAGCAAAAGGAATACTGCTACCGCAAAATCACCGACATCGACAAGCCGCTCACCGATGCCAACCGCGAGATTCACAATATGCTGCTCGAAGGCATCCATCTGCTCACCAAAAACGAGCAGACAGGCGAGGACAACCCCACCGCCAAGGTCATCAACTTCGACAAATACGAGAAAAACTCGTTCATCGCCATCAACCAGTTCCGCGTCGATACCAACAATTCCAAGCCCTTCATCATCCCCGACATCGTCTGCTTTGTCAACGGTCTGCCATTAGTGGTGATTGAGTGCAAGGACGAGAATGTGTCGGAACCGATGAGCGAGGCCTACGACCAGATAAAACGCTACGCCAACCAACGCACTGCCGACGACCCGTTTGCCGACGGCGTATCGGAAGGTTGCGAGCGGCTGTTCCACACCAACCTGTTCAGCGTCATCACACACGGCATTGAGGCGCGTTGCGGCACCATCTCCGCCGATTTCGATTTCTATCTCAACTGGAAAGACATCTTCCCCGAAGAATACGCCAACGGCATCAACATCGAGCCGAGCCAATGGCAGGAGATTCTCATCAAGGGAATGTTCAACCACGAAATTCTGATTGACATCTACCGCAACTTCACGCTCTTTATGCAGAAAGGCGACAACACCGTCAAAATCATCTGCCGCTACCAGCAGTACCGCGCTGTGGGTAAGATGATTCAACGCCTGCAAAACGGCACCGACTGGCGCAGTCGCAGCGGTGTCATCTGGCACACGCAAGGCAGCGGCAAGTCGCTCACAATGGTGTTTTTGGTCAAGAAGATGCGCCGCATGACCGACTTACGCGGCTACCGCATACTGATGGTGGTTGACCGCCACGACCTTGAGGAACAGTTGGCCGAAACAGCGGAATACACCGGCGAACTGCATCAAGATCCACACACTAAAAAGATTCAGAACATTATCGCGAATCGTCAGGCGTTGGTGAAACTCGAAGGCGACACCGCCGACCTCAACTTAGTGATGATTCACAAATTCGGCGAGAACAGGGAATATTCGCTCGAATCGCTGATAAATGCCGGCATTGTGCCGCAATACGAATCGTTCCCCGTCATCAATGCGAGCGAAAAGATTCTCATTTTGATTGACGAGGCACACCGTTCGCAAGGCGGCGATATGGGCGACAACCTGTTCCAGGCCTTTCCCAACGCGGCGCGTATCGGTTTCACGGGCACACCGCTCATCACCCCGCGTCATAAGGCAACCACCTGTGAACGCTTCGGCCAATCGGCAGGCGACTTTATCGACACATACAAGATGAACGACTCGGTGCGCGACAAAGCCACCGTTGACATCAAATACATCGGCCGCAAAAGCGATGACCACATTCCGTACAAAGATGAGTTCGACGAGGCTTTTGAACAGACTTTCAGAAACCGCACCACAGAGGAACGCATTGAGATTCAGCAACGTTACGGAACCATGATTGCCTATTTAGAAAATGCCGACCGCATCATGAAAATCGCTCGTGATATACTCACGCACTATGTCACGGAGATTCTTCCCAACGGATTCAAGGCGCAAGTGGTGGCATCGTCAATTATGGCGGCAGTCCGTTACAAAATCGCCCTCGAAAAGTTGATTCCCGAATTTATTGCATCAGAAGAACAGAAATCGGCAGAAGAGCGTGACGAAATAACACTGCAACGCCTGCGGATGCTGAAAGTGCGTGCAGTGGTGTCGAGCACAGGCAACAACGAAGCAGCCATTATTCGCGATGCCCGAATAGAAGCCGACACCGACGATGCCATCACAAACTTCAAAAAGGATTTCGACCCCGAAAATCCGCTTTCGGGCATCGGCATTTTGTGTGTCTGCGACCGCCTGCTAACCGGTTTCGACGCTCCTGTCGAACAGGTGATGTATCTCGACAAAAATCTGTCGGAACACAATCTGATGCAGGCCATTACTCGCGTGAACCGTACCAAAAAAAACAAAAACCACGGTCTGGTGGTCGATTACTTCGGAATTACAAAAAACCTGCACAAGGCGTTAGGCATCTACAATGCCGACGATGAGCAAGCGGCAAAAGAGGATTTAGTTGAATTCGAGACCTATTTTTCCGCTATCGAAAAGGAAATACCGGAACTCGAAATGCGATACAACAAAATCATTCAGCGGTTTACAGACGAAGGAGTTTCCGACATCAAAGATTTTCTTGAGCAACGCACAAGCAAGGAGCGGGAAAAAGGAATTTGTGAACAGATTGTGTCCGTTGCCGAAAGCATTAAGTTCCGCTCTGAACTTGATGCTCTGTTACGGTTATTCTTCGACATTTTCGACTTGCTATTCAATGCACCGGCTACCCGCAGCAACTATTATGTGCCGGCAAAGCGATTGGCCTACATTGTTGCGCTCATACGTTGGCACTACAAAGACAAAACGCTCGACCTGAAATGGGCAAGCGAGAAAGTACGCCGTCTGCTCGACAAATATCTGAAATCGGCCGGCGTGAAAGAAACCATACCCGAAGTAGATATCCTTTCCGATGCTTTCCCGAAAATAGTAAACGACATGTACGGAAATCCGCAAACCAAGGCTTCGGCTATGGAACACCAAATCCGCGACCGCATCATCATCAAATTGGGCGAAGGACGGAACACCGCTTTGTATCAGAAGTTCAAAGACCGAATGGAAAACATACTCACCACCTACGCCGGCAACTGGTCGGAAATGATTAGCGAGTTAGAACGTCTGCGTCAGGACATGGCACATCCGAAACCGGCTGTAGTATCGGAAGAAAAGGAACCCTTCTACGACAAATTATGTCAGTGTGCAGGCGTCGATTTCGAAGAAAGACACGACAACATTGTTAAAATTACATACAAAGTGTTTGAATCTATCATTAAGGCAATGACTATTCCAAACGTTTGGATAAAACCAACCAACGTGAACGATTTGCGCGGTGACATAGGCACAGTGCTTCGCTTCTCGGGCATTCAGCCACTGAAAGAGAACAGCGAATCCATTGTTACCGAGTTGATTAAGTTGGCAAAAAGCAATGAGAGCGTGCTGAGAAAATGTACAATTAACAATGAACAATGAAGATTGGTGATTTAGAAATAGAAATCAGACGCTCAAAGCGGCGAAAAACCATTACGGTCAACATTGAGCGCGATGGTAGCGTGAACGCCGTAGCACCCTTCGACTGCGATGATGAGACCATCCGCAAGAAACTTGAAACCCGCGAATATCTGATTTCCAAACATGTGGCAAACCGTAAGGCTGTAAACAAGGCCTACATCAACCGCAATTTCATCAATGGTCAGGCTTTCCTGTTTATGGGGCAATCATATAACCTGCTTATTGATGATACGGCAAAAAAAGCGTTGGAAATCATCGATGACAAATTTGTGTTAAACGAGAAATATCTTCCGAAAGCCAAAGAAACATTCATTCGATTTTACAAAACCAAAGGATTACCCTACATTAAGGAAAGAATCGAATACTTCTCAAAGATGGTGGGACGCGAGCCTGCTTCTGTCAAAATTATGGAGTTAGGGGCGCATTGGGCATCGTGCACACCAAGCCATAACGTGAATTTCCATTGGAAGTGCATCATGGCCAAGCCTA
>SFER01000173.1 GCA_004557195.1 Bacteroidales bacterium
GTGCGTCAACAATGCCGTCTCCCAATCCGTCAATCGCTTTGTTTGCAATGTTGCGCAGTGCAATGCTCCCGAAACCCATGAGACTTTTCTTCACGTTTTCAAGAGCCTCTTCGCGCTCGGTTTTCGAGAGGGTAACCACCTCACTCGCCATCTTGAAAAGAATCTGTAGCAACGCTTCGTTGGAGTTTCTCATTAGGGAGTATTCCCAAGTGTTGATCCACACCGAGAAATATTCGCCGTTGTTGTTGCCTGTGCCGCACAATTCATCGCGCAGCACATTCATCAGCGATGTTTTGCCACTTCCCCATTCGCCTTGAAGTGCGATGGTGATGGGTGTGGATGCGCCGCGAAGGAACGCCTCAAGTCCGCGTTCGTAGGCGATTATGCCGAATCGGTCCTGTTCTGTTGCTCCTCGGCGAGGTGTGTCGGTTATTGTGGTGTTTGCCATTGTCGTTATGATTTGGTTTGGTTTGGATTGTGATGATTATTTGGTGCGGAGGAGGGTGATTTTCTTGGTGTCGCCTACCACCCACAGGATGTCGCCCGGCTCAAACTTCTCGGTGCCGTTGGGCTTGATGTATTCGCTTCCGCGCTGTAGAGCCACAAGCAGCGATGAACAGTCGTCGCGAAGCCGCGATGTCGCCGTGGTTTTTCCATCGAGGAAACTGCCTGCAACAACTTCTATCGGCTCGAATTTCACTTCGATAGGCTCCTCCTTGGGGTGATTGTGGGGATTTTCCCCTTCCACAATCGGCAGAAGGTGGGCAATCTGCTCATCGGTGCCGATGATGCCGAGCAAGTCGCCGGGGAAGACGCGCACATCGCCGGTGGGGATGGGAATTGTCTCGGAGCCGCGCTGGATGCTTGCCACATTCACGCCATACTCCTTGCGCAGGTTACTGTCGCGGAGCCTCTCGCCCACAAACGGGCATGTGTAGCCCACTGTCATGTAGGCAACGTGGAGGTCGCTGATTATGTTGTTGTTCTTGCCGCTACGTCGCAATTCGCGCACATTCAAGTTGTTGACAAAGTTTTCTTCGAGTGATGAGAGCCGTTTCTTCACATTCTTGCTTGCAAACACTATTATGAGCACCAGAATCGACATGCCAACCACCGCTCCGATTGTAACCGAATAGATTTGCGACATAAACACGATTACAAAAGCGAGCGCAAGCAAAATCTTGAGCACCGTGAGCGCTACAAGCGGCACGAGCGACTTGCTGCCGAGTGTCTTGCGTTGCGACTTGGTTACTACCGGCGATGACAATGCAAGCAGGAAGGGTGCCATTGCCACGAGCGAGATGGTGGCTGTGGCTATGTCGCCGAATTTACCGAAGTAGCGCTCCATGAACGGGAGCACATAGAGGAGCGACACCGTGATGATGCCGGTGAGCAGTGCCGAATAGAGCACGATGCGCCAGATGTATTTGCGCGCAATCTCTTTCCACAGATGTCGCGACTCGCTCTCCTCGGCTGCGCGGTCGCTATATCGCTCGATGAGGAATCGTAGCCGCTCCGGCAGGAGTTTCTCCACTCGGTTGTAGGCAGGGATGGCGGCTTTGATTATGTAGGGGGTAAGGAATGTAGTAACCACCGAGACAGCCACGATGATAGGGTAGATGTTTGGCTCCAGCACTCCGAGCGACATGCCCAGCGAGGCGATGATAAACGAGAACTCGCCAATCTGCGTGAGCGAGAAGCCCGATTCCATCGCAATTCTCAAAGTCTGACCGGTGATGAGCATTCCCACAGTGCCAAACACAATTTGTCCCACAACAACCACCAAGGATAGTATCGCAATGGGTCCGATATATTCCACAATCACAGCGGGATCTACCATCATGCCCACCGAAATGAAGAACACGCCGCCGAAGAGGTCTTTCACCGGGTTTACTACCTTCTCGATGTGCTCTGCCTCGCAGGTGCCGGCAAGGATGGAACCCATTACAAAGGAGCCGAGAGCGAGCGAGAAGCCCGAAGATACCGAGAACACGGCCATGAGGAAACAGAGTCCCATGGCGGTGATGAGCAGCAGTTCGCTGTTGATATATTTGCGGAAAAATTTGAAAAACGACGGCAACAGATACACACCGATAGTAAACCAGATGATGAGGAAGAACACCAGTTTGAGCACACTGTAGAGCATATCGGTGCCGGTAACTGTGTTGTTGATTGCTATCGACGACAGCAACACCATGAGCACAACCGCCAGAAGGTCCTCGCAGATAAGCACCCCATAGACAAGCGGCACAAACTTGCGTTGCCGCATGTTAAGGTCGCCGAGAGCCTTGATAATGATGGTGGTGGAAGACATCGAGAGCATCGCGCCGAGAAACAGCGAGTTGATGCTCGAAAAGCCCATGAGTTTCCCCACAAAGGAGCCGAGGGCAATCATCTCTGCAACTATCATCACCGCGGTAATAGCCGCCGAGCCTCCCACATTGAGCAGTTTCTTGAAATTAAACTCAAGTCCGAGCGAAAACAGGAGCACGATAATACCGATTTGAGCCCAGAAATCTATGTTCGCCTCGTTGGTAACCGACGGGCAGTAGAGGAAGTGCGGACCCACAAAAAATCCGGCTACAATATAGCCGAGCACCACGGGTTGCTTGAGTTTCTTGAATAGTAGCGTAAACACCGCCCCAAACACCAGAATCAGTGCCAAATCGCCGATAAGTCCCTCGGTGTTCATCTCGGGTTGAGGGGCAACCGGGGCTTCGACCGATGTCGATGTAGCGGCTTCCACCTGAGTGCCGTTGCCGGGCGAATAAATAAGTGAAAACATATCTTAGATATTTAGTTCGTTGGTAAGGGATATCGATTTTGTGTGCTCGATAGAATGGAGTTCATCGAAAAGCGCGCTGTAATTATTGCAGTTTTTGAGGAGCACTACAAAATTTATAATCGACTCGTTTTGAGAGTAATTCACTTTGAGATAATGATCGGCAAGATGCATGTTGCGATGGTCGAACACCTTGCGATAGGCATTGATATCGGGGGTGGTGCCGTCAACGACAATGCGCAGAATCTTGTTTTCCCATTCGAGGTTGACTTTTCGCTCGTAGCGTTCAAAAAACACAAGAATCACGAGGATGAAAGCCGTGGAAACAGTGGCGAGGAAATAAAGTCCGACCCCCACCGCCATTCCAATCGTGGCGACAATCCATATTCCGGCAGCCGTTGTGAGTCCGCGCACCGAACCCTTCATTTGAATAATCGCGCCTGCGCCGAGAAAACCGATACCGGTAATCACCTGAGCAGCGATACGTCCCGGGTCACCGTTCTTTAAACCCAGATATTCTTGAGGAATGTAAATCGAGAGAAGCATAGCCATTGTGGCGCCCATGGCGATAAGTGCGAAGGTGCGCATACCGGCAATTTGCCCCTTTCTTTTCCTCTCGAAGCCCACAGCGCCGCCGAGAGCCATGCTCACAAGCATCTTGAAGACAGCGCTCTCGGTAGTAACCTCGGTGGAGGAAATAGCATTGAGGAAATGAGAAATCAAATCATCCATAACACAAAAAATTACCTATCGCAAAGATAATGCAAACCGAACGCAATATCAAAAGAAAATCGAAATGATTTTCATTTTGGATTGCAGAGGTGCCGCTTATCTTCTACAAAGATAGTCAAATCTCGTGCAGCGACAAAGCATTTTCGCCAAAAAAATTCGGTGGACCGCCGGATGTTTTCGGTTGGGGTTTTCGATTGGAGGTGAGCAGCCGATGGCAGCACCCCGAAGCTGCGGCAATAGAGAACACGGATAACACGGATAACACGGAAATGGCTGACGCTCGCTACCGAGGACGGCATCCCGAAGCTGGTGCTCCTATCAGTGCAATATATAAGGAGTGCGTGCCAAAGGTACGCCCCTGTAGCATCGCGGTGATTGCTCGACGGTGGTTTGTGCGGTGTAGTGATGGAAATTGGGCTTGCGTGGTGCGGCGGCGCGTCGGCAAGGGGATTCAAGGTGCGTGTGCTCCGATGGCGGAGCGGGTGGGCTGCTTTTGCAGCGGGGGTGGTGGAGCTGTCGGAGATCTCGGAGCACTCGGAGCACTCGGATGGGCTCGCTGACGCTCGCCTGTGATTCGGTGTGAGCGCTGCGTAAGCGGCGCGGGGCTTATGGCTGCCATCTGCCTGCCCGGGGAGGTCCGCCGACCTGTGCCGGGCTGCTACTTGCCTGGTGGAGCGTTGGG
>SFER01000174.1 GCA_004557195.1 Bacteroidales bacterium
ATGGGCTTTATTGATAATCTTTTGGGCAACAAGAAGGACGATCTTAGTATCAACGAAGAAATCGAGAGATTGCGCAGTCGTCTTGCCGACCTCGAATCTCGTGCATCTGCCTCTCAAGCCACTCCTCAATCCGAGGTGCCTGAGCAGCCTTCTGTTACTCCGTCTCCCGAAGAGCCGGAACCTGAACCACAACCCGAAACTCCCGAAACTCCTGAGAATCCTACTCCACAACCCGAGGTTCCCGAGGTTTCTGAGACCCCTCAGGCTCCCGAACTCCCCGAAACATCTCCCGAAGATGAATTGAAAAAGAAAGAAGAGGAATTGAAGGCTCGCGAGGAGGCTCTTGCCAAGCGCGAAGATGAGGTTGCCGCCCGTGAGAAAGCCCTCGAGGAAGCAGCCGCTGCCGCTGCATCAGCTCCAACCACAGCTGCCGCTCCGGCTATCGACCCTGCCGCTCTCAAAGGCATCGACGAGAAGATTGCTACAATCCTTTCGAAAATCGAGGATATCGAGTATAAAGACAAAATTATCAAAGACCTCCACGAAGACCTCCGCGAAAACAAACGCGATTTCACCGCCGAGTTGTCTAAGCCTTTCCTAACAAATCTCGTGAAGATTCACCAATCGCTTCGTGGTGTGTTCTTCCGCTTCAAGGTCGTTGACTCGCCTGACACCGAAAACTTCCCCAAGGTGATTCGCGAATTGGAGAACAATATGCTCAACGTGCAGGATATGCTCGAGCAAGAATACAACCTCGCCTACGAGGAACCCGAAATCGGCTCGAAATACAACCCCAAGGAGCAAAACGCTCTCCAGGCTGTAATCACCGACGACGAGTCGAAGAATGGAACTATCGCCGAGGTGGTTTATGGCGGTTTCCGCGACCTCGACAAGGAGAAAATGTTCAAACCGGCTTTGGTTAAGCCATATCGTTTCGAGAAAAATTAATTAAAAAGTAAAACTATAATTCCTATTTTTCAGTTATGGATAAAAGTAGAGCAGTTTATGGTATCGACCTTGGTACTACCTACAGTTGCATTGCACAGGTCGATAAGTACGACCAAGCAGTGGTGTTAGCCAACTTTGAAGGCGATGTTACCACTCCTTCGGCTGTTTATTTTGAAGATGAACAACATGTTATCGTTGGTAAGGAAGCAAAGGGTATGCTTGCTACCGAGCCCGACAAGACTGTTGTGTTTGTAAAACGTCAAATCGGTATCGATGAGGCTTTCAATAAAGCCACAAATAATTTCCCATATCACTACGACCCATCAGAAATCTCGGCATTCATCCTCAAAAAACTCGTCAAAGACGCCAACGACCTCGGCGACAACCCCGAGCCTATCAAGGATGTCGTTATCACTTGCCCCGCCTATTTCGGCACTAAGGAGCGTCTCCAAACCAAGCAGGCAGGCGAAATCGCCGGTCTCAATGTGATTAGTATCATCAATGAGCCTACTGCTGCCGCTATCTCTTATGGCGTGAAATCTACCGAACCCAAAACCGTGCTCGTCTATGACCTCGGTGGTGGTACTTTCGATGTTACCATCATCAACGTGAACGGTGGCGCTATCAAGGTTATCGCTACCGGTGGCGACCATCACCTCGGTGGTGTTGATTGGGATACTCTCCTCTCGGAATATGTCCTCGGTGTTTTCAACGAGCAGAATGGCACCTCTTATTCGCTCGAAGACAACAAGGAATTGAAATATTCTCTTTTGCTCGAGGCTGAACGCTGGAAAAAGATGCTTAGCGCAAAGCAATCGGTGAAGATCAACTTCAACTTCGGAGGTATGTCTTGCCGCACCGAGGTGAGCCGCGAACTTTTCGATTCTCTCACCGAAGGCAAGTTGCAAGAGACTATCGATGCTACTGCAAAGGTTATCGAAATCGCTCACCAAAAAGGCCTTAACAATATCGACGAGTTCCTCCTCGTGGGTGGTTCAAGCCGTATGAGCCAGGTGAAAGAGCGCATCGACCGCGAATTTAATTGCGATGCCAAACTTGCCGACCCCGACCAATGTGTTGCCAAGGGCGCCGCTATCTACGCTATGAACGAGGCTTACGCTCAGGCTGTTCGCGATTGGGAAGAGGGTGAGATTGATGTGAAACCTGAGACTCTCCGCGGCGACCGCACTCGCGTGGTGAACGTTACAAGTAAGACTTATGGTACCGACATCACCGACAACCGCGTGTCCAACATCATCTTCGCCAACACTTCTCTCCCGGCTAAGCGCCAGATGAACTTCCTCACTCAGGTTGATGGTCAAAGCGGTGTGTCGATGAAGGTGTTTGAGAGCGATTTCACCGACGAGCAAGCCGATGCTGTTGTTGAAGACCGCTTCTGCACACTTCTCCGCGACGAAACTCTCAAACTCTCAAAGAGTTATCCTGCAGGAACTACAGTTTCGGTTACCTACGACATCGACAACGAGGGTATCCTCCACGTCAATGCCTTTGTCGATAGAGATGTGATTGACTTTGAGCTCAAAATCGAAGGCGTTAAGTCGGCCGAAGAATTACAAAAATCTATTGCTGCTATCGATAAGACTGTTGTAGAATAATAATGAATCCTCAAATATTGAAATTGAATATTGACAAGTGGCTCAAAGCTTGTCAATATTTGAAATCAGAATATGAAAACCTGAATGTCGATGAGCAGAGTGCCATCGACATTCTCTGTGATTTTTGGCGCAGGGATTATTCCACTTCTCTGGTCGAGGAATGTGAATCGCAGATGCAGGTCCTGAAGGATGGACACAAGTATCACGGCAACAACAAAACCATCATCGAGAAGAGCAAGGAACTTTGCGCCGTGGCTACGGCTATGCTCAAGGATGCCGCTTCTTTTGGTGAGTTCAAAGCCGAGATGCAGAAACTCTCTCGCGGTTCCTCTTCTCGTTCTTCATCTTCCGCCAGCAGAAGCTCATCATCCTCTTCGCGTCCGTCTGCACCGCGCCCGTCTTCTTCAAAACCGAGTGTGGTAATCCGCTCGGTAGAGTTGCGAGCCACCGGAGCCAATAATGTCGCCCTCGGCACTTCATCTTCCACAGTGCCGGTAGGTGCTCAATATGTCTATCCCGTGCTCAAATTCGACGCCCTCCAAGCCGACACCGACATCTGGTATAAAATCTACGATGGAAATGGCGCCGTGGTTACCGGCACGCGTCGCCAAGGCTTCTCCACAGTGGGACAGTTCAAGCGTGGGGATACAAGTGGCGAGTGTATCGGTATCGGTAGCGAAGATTGTCATAGTTATACTGCGGGAGGTGCCGGTCGCATCGAGTTTTACGTCAACGACATCCTCATCCACAGTCATAACTTCCGCTACACCAAGCAGTCGCAGAGCAGTGTGTCGTCGGGCGCTTCCAATGTGGTTATCCGCTCGGTAGAGTTGCGAGCCACCGGAGCCAATAATGTCGCCCTCGGCACTTCATCTTCCACAGTGCCGGTAGGTACGCACTATGTCTATCCCGTGCTCAAATTCGATGCTCTTCAAGCCGACACCGATATTTGGTATAAAATCTATGATGGCGCCGGCGTTTTGATTACCGGCACGCGTCGCCAAGGCTTCTCCACCGTGGGGCAGTTCAAGCGTGGCGCCACCGGTGGCGAATGTATCGGTATTGGTAGCGAAGATGGTTCAAATTATGCTACAACCGGTGTGGGGCGCATCGAGTTCTTTGTCAACGACCGCCTCATCTACACCTATCGTTTCCAATATGTCGAGCCGCCTCGTCCCACTTCTCGCCCATCGAGCAGCAGATCTTCACGCCCGAGTTCGAGCAGCAACAGCAGCCCGTTTGCAAGCAGCAGTCGCTCTTATTCCGGCAGCAGCTCCTATTCCGGTCCTTCGAGACAAACTCGTAAGTCCGGAATCAAGTGGTGGGCTTATCCGTTATGGTTCTTTGTGGCTTTAGGCTTAATATGGGGAGGGGTAATGGCATATAAGGCATTTAGTGTAAAAAAAGAGGTGCTTTATCCAATCACCGACCTTTGCTATATGATTGGTTCGTATGACGACCAATCCGTTAAGTTTGGTAATTCCATCAAAGTGGAAGTCCCCGAAGATGTTACTTCATTCTACAAATACAATGATCAGTTAATCGCGCGAGAATATTTGCTTACGCTTGAAGACTATAACACTTTGGCATTGGCTTTCTCTGAATTTGAGTCAACCGATTACACTTGCGATC
>SFER01000175.1 GCA_004557195.1 Bacteroidales bacterium
GATGCAGTAGCTGCAAAAATTGTTGCAGCCGCGCATAATGCTGATAAATCCGCCTATCTTGTTGTGTCCGAGACGCGAGGGTATCACATCGCGATAGGTCTCGGTGGTTGACAGGTCGATATCTATCGCTTTCTCGCCCGCCTCTACTGCGGCAATGAGATTGGGCAGTTGAAGATATGCATCGGGACCGGCTACGAGGTCAACATCATACTCGTTGATGAGCGCATCCTTGATGCGCTCTGCCATACACCCTATCACGCCCACGATGAGCCCGCCGCGCTTCTTGCGCTTGAGGATTGAGAGTTGCTGCAAGCGCGAGAAGATTTTCTGCTCGGCATTGTCGCGTATCGAGCAGGTGTTGAGAAACACTGCGTCGGCGGTTTCTACCGTTTCCGCTACTCCATAGCCAGCCATCTTCATTACCGAGGCTACAACCTCGCTGTCGGCAACATTCATCTGGCATCCGTAGGTCTCGATGAACAGATGCTTGTTAAACTCTTCGTTGGGCATTGTCAACGATGCAATATCTATTTTTTCCATATCTTTCATTTTCGTTTTGGTGTGCAAAGTTACAAAAAGAGGCAGATTTATGCAACCCGACACATTTTATTTGCATAAACAATGCCGATTTTGTAACTTTGCATCAACAAAACCCTCGAACAATGAACGACGCTACCACCCATGCACTCATCACCAATCCGGTGCAGATATTTTTTATCGTGCTGGTGATTATCTTGTTTGCGCCGTTGATTTTCAAAAGGCTCAAAATTCCCCACATCGTGGGGCTGATTGCCGCAGGCGTGGCTGTCGGTCCGTGGGGCTTCAATATCCTTGAGCGGGATTCCAGTTTCGAGATTTTCGGGCAGGTGGGTCTGCTCTACCTTATGTTCCTGGTGGGGCTTGAGATAGACATGTTCAACCTCAAGCGCAATATGCGCCGCGGCATGGTTTTCGGCATCTACACTCTTTTCATCCCGGTGATTTTGGGTATGATGGCTTCGGTGTATATCCTTCATGTCGATTGGAGCACTTCGGTGTTGCTCGCCTCTATGTACGCATCCCACACTCTTATCGCCTACTCGGTGATAACGCGCTACGAAATCACAAAGTCGCCGGCAGCGATAATCTCGGTGGTCGGAACGATTATCGCGGTGTTTGGTGCCTTGATTGCGCTTGCCGTGGGAGTGGGGCTGCAAAGTTCGGAAATCAACGCTGCCTATTTTGCCCGACTGCTCGTGCTGCTCGTTCTCTATATCATTGCCGTGCTATATGCCTATCCGCGCATCACTCGCTGGTTTTTCAAACGCTACACCGATGGCGTTACGCAGTTTGTCTATACCCTCGCGATGGCTTTCCTTGCGTCGTGGCTTGCGCAAGCAATCGGACTTGAGCCTGTGCTCGGTGCGTTCTTTGCCGGAATTGTGCTGAATCGCTACGTTCCGTCGGCTTCCACCCTCATGGGGCGTCTCGAGTTTGTGGGCAACGCGCTCTTCATCCCCTATTTCCTTATCGGTGTGGGCATGCTCATCAATATCCGCGCGCTCTCCAACCTCAGCACCATCTGGGTTACCATAAATATGATTGCCGTGGCGCTCATCTCGAAGTGGCTCGCGGCTTGGGCGGCTCAAAAGACCTACAAAATGAATAGCGCTCAGCGCAACCTTATGTTTGGTCTCTCCAGCGCCCACACTGCCGTGGCTCTCGCCGTGGTGATGATTGGATACAACATCACTCTCCCCGATGGCTCTCATCTGCTCGACGAGAGCATCCTCAACGGCACCATCGTAATGATTCTCGTCACTTGCGTCATCTCTTCTATCGTTACCGAACATGCCGCGGCGCAGATTAAAATGGACCTCGACGTCGATTCCGAGACGCAATCTCCGGCTCCCAAATTCAACGATAAGATGCTCATCACCGTGAGCAATCCCATAACCACCCCCGGACTTGTCGAACTCGCAATTCTCATGTGCGGAAAAGCGCGTAAAGACAACCTATTCGCTCTGCATGTCCGCAACGACGACTCTGCCAATGCCGCTATGGTGGCGCAAAACACTCTCGCACTGGCGCAAAAAGCCGCCGCTGCCGCCGACCGCTCTATCACCCCCATCGAGCGTTTCGACCTGAATGTCGTTACCGGTATTCTCAATGCCGCCAAGGAGCGTAACATCTCCGATATCATCCTCGGTCTCCACCAGCGCTCTACGGCGCTCGACTCTTTCTTCGGAAACAAACTGGAGCAGCTCCTCATCAACACCAACAAGATGATTTCCATCTCGCGTTGCTTCATTCCGCTCAACACCATCACCCGTATCATTGTCTGCGTCCCCGACAAGGCGCAGTTTGAAACCGGTTTCCGCGAATGGGTGATGCGCGTGGGCAATCTTGCCAAGCAAATCGGTTGCCGTGTGATTTTCTGCTGTGTCCACTACACCAAAATGCCCATCCTCGCCGCCCTCCACAGTGCCGGAATCGAGGTGAGATGCGAATTTAGAATCCTCGACACCTGGAGCGACTATGTGATGATTGCCAACAAGGTGCTCGACGACGATCTCCTCGTCATGATTGGCGCTCGCCGCACTTCTATCTCTTTCGACAGCGAAATGGACAATATGCCCGGCATCCTCAGCAAATATTTCAACCACAACAACCTTCTCGTTATTTTCCCCGAGCAATTTGGCGCAGAGGAGAACACCCAAGTTACTTTCATCGACCCATCGATGAGCGATGTGAACATTTCGCCTTCGGGATTCCTCCTCCACATCCGCGGTTGGTACAAGTGGCTTAAAGTGATGAAAAAACGTTTCACCCACCGCCACAACCGCCGAAACCAAGACATCGATCTCTAAAACGGCACTTTCTTCCGCTCCGATGATTGAATCACGAATCATACTGCCAACACCTGTCCTCCGCCCCTTTGTGCACCACTATTGGATTCTCGAATCCAACGCCCCCATGTCGCAGACAATCCTCCCAATGGGCTGCATGAAGTGGATTCTCCACCGCAAAAAGCCATTCACCGTCAACCAATTTGCAACCCCCAATGCTTCGGTGTGCGGACAATACGAGAGAGCTGTTCACACCGTGAGCCACGGCGATATGGAAATGATTGGTGTGTTTTTCCACCCCTACAGTGCCGGATTTGCGCTAAACATCCCTTGCAACGAGTTTCTCGAAGCAAACATCGATTTCGACTCGCTCGGCGACGACAAAATGCTTTCACTCCGCGACCGCGTACTCAACTCACCCACATCCATCGACGCCGTCGCTATAATCGAGCAACACCTCATCGACCGCCTCGCAATGAGCGGTAACCTCCCATATCTCAACCGATTAGCCGCCGTATTCAGCCACATGGATCAAAATCCCGACACCCATATCGACACACTCACCTCAATCGCATGTCTCAGCGAACGCCAATTCAGGCGCGTATTCTCATCCTACGTCGGCATCACACCAAAGCAACTGCTTCGCATCAGGCGACTCGCACTCGCAACCGGCAGCCTCATAAAAAATGGAACCGGCATAGTGCGAAACCTCCCTCCACAATACGGATTCACCGACCTAAGCCACCTCAACCATGAGTTTCACGACTTCATCGGCATGTCGCCCACCGAATTTCTCCGCCACCTCCACGCCCTCAAGCAGCGCGGCATCCTCCAAGCCTACCGCTCCTACCACGACGACCCCTAATCCTCGTGGGGATATTCTCTATGGTTCTTAATTGTTGTTATGTCCAAAAATTCTTGTGCCCAACTTGCATTTGTATAGAGATTCTCGCTCAATAGCATAGTCTTGCAATATTTTGATTGGAAGAGTTTCCGAAAAGAAAGGTTCTCGATGCGGAGATAACAAATGAGTGGATATAATCAGCAATAATCGTAAGAATTTGACGCACAACCGAGCAAAAAATAGTAACTTTGTAAACGAATTAAAGAAAAGTATGGTTAAGAACACAAATATACAAGTAGTTGATAACTTGACGGATAATTTTCGAGGTTATGCGGCATTGCTTCGCAAAATCAAACAACGGGTACTGCTTGCCCAGCAACGAGTAATTTATGCTGCTAACGAAGAAATGCTTCGCAT
>SFER01000176.1 GCA_004557195.1 Bacteroidales bacterium
GGCAAGCACCACTCCGAGGAGGTGCACGATGGCGACTTTCCGACTGCGCTGTGCCACCACTCCTGCGATGAGCGCAAGAAGCACCGATTTGATAAGTATCGACGGGAGCACGGCAGGCAACGGCATCCCGAAGAGCAGCGAATTCACCACCGGCGAGGCGATGGCGGTGAGAAGCCCCACTCGCCACCCGTATTTATACGCCCCGATGAGGGTGAAGAAATAAATGGGGAGCCAGATGAGTCCGCCCTGCGGAATGAGGTGAAAGAGTTGCGGCATGGCGATATTGCCCACTGTGAAGAGCACCGCCACGAGATAGGTTTTCGCTTCGTTGTATTTGAGCGACTGTAGGTTATAATTAATTGCTTGCATCATTTTGTTGCTTTAGTTGTTGCATAAATTGTTCTATACGAGGGAGACATTCGGCTGCTTTGGCGCAATCGAGGCAAAGTTGCTCCACCGGGCAGATGCCGTCGCCCTTGCGGTTGATGATGTGCGGCACTTCGAGGTCGCACCTTGCGGCGACGCCGCTATTGTGCAGGAGGGTGAGCGCGGCGCTGCTTGCCACACCGGCATACACCTCCTTAACTCCGCCCAGCACCATGAGCGCTGCCGCACCTTTGCCCACCACCTTGTCGGCAACCGAGGCTCCGGCAAGGAAATCGGGCTCAAGGGTGAAGAGGCGGTAAAGGTCGGCGATTCCGCGCCCATCGAAGGTGCGGATTTCGCTCCCTGCCACCACCAGCGAATGGTTTCCGCCGTGCAGAATCTCGATAAGGCGATTCATCACAGCGTGTTTTGTTTGAGTTGCTCAACAAATGCGTCGATGCGGTGCATCTCGGCAGGGATATTGATACTCTGCGGGCAATGTTCGGCGCACTGTCCACAGCCGATGCAGTGGTTGGCTTGGCGCAAACGCGGCACGCTGCGGTCGTAGCCGATGAGGAACGCGCGTCGTGCCTCGCGGTAGTTTTCGGTCTGCGACGATGCCGGCACATTCCCCTCGTTGATACACTTGTTGTAGTGGGCGAATACGCCGGGAATGTCGAGTCCGTAGGGGCAAGGCATACAATACTCGCACCCGGTGCAGGGCACCGATGGATATTTGAGCATGGTTTGCGCGGTGTCTTCAAGCAGAGCGAGTTCTTCGGGGGTGCAAGGGTCGAGCGGAGCGTAGGTGCGGATGTTATCCTGCAGATGTTCCATATAGGTCATGCCGCTGAGCACTGTGAGCACACGCGGGAAGGTGGCGGCAAAGCGGAAAGCCCACGACGCGACGCTCTCCTGCGGGCGGTGTTGCTTGAGGCGGGCGTTGAGATAGTCGGTGAGCGACGCCAGGCGGCCTCCGAGCAGTGGTTCCATCACCACTACGGGGATGCCACGCTTGTCCAACTCGTCGTAGAGGTAATCGGCA
Organism: Bacteroidales bacterium; assembly: GCA_004557195.1. Taxonomy (GTDB): domain Bacteria; phylum Bacteroidota; class Bacteroidia; order Bacteroidales; family Muribaculaceae; genus W0P31-042. The sequence continues at coordinate 1,412 of SFER01000176.1, forward strand.
TTGTAATTAATGCCCGAAGCGTGGCGGTAATCGACATAATTCAACTGAATCTGCACGAAATCCCAATGAAATTCGTCGTGGCGCGACAGCAAGTAGTCAAAAGCCTTGATGTCGCCGTGATAGGAGAAGCCGAGGTTGCGGATGCGCCCTGCTTCGCGCTCCTTCACCAAAAATTCGAGCAGATTGTTGTCGATGAAGCGCTCCATGAGGGTGGGAAGCCCCTCGCCGATGCCTATGATGTGCAGCAGATAGTAGTCGATGTAGTCGGTTTGCAATTCCACAAACGAATTGCGATACATTTTCACCGAGGCGTCGAACAGCTCCTTCGGCGACAGCCCTTTGCCCGCCATGCGATGGTTAGACATCTTGGTGGCTATATAATAGGAGTCGCGGGGGTGGCGCTTCAGCGCGATTCCGGTTGCCTTTTCCGACAATCCGCGGCAATACGGCGGAGCGGTGTCGAAATAGTTGATGCCGTGCTCTATTGCGTAGTCAACGAGGTCGTTGACAGCCTCTTGGTCGATGATTTCGCCGTCGTCGCCCTCTTTTGTGGGCCACCGCATACAGCCATATCCGAGAATCGACACCTTCTCCCCGGTTTTGGGGTTGGTGCGATAGGTCATCTTGTCGGCAGGCACCTCGCCTTGAGCCGAGAGGCTACCGGCGATGCTGTTCCCCTTGCTGTCGCAGCCTGCAAGCACCGTGCCGGTGGCTGCAGCGCCGATTCCGAGGCGTTTGAGAAACTCGCGGCGGTCTAATTTCTTATCACTCATAGTCTATCGTAAGTTATTTATTATCACAACTATAAAAACATCACATCACACGGTGGCGCTCATGCCCTTCGACATAGATAGCGCTGAATGGTCGCGCCGGGCAGAGGTTCTCGCAGGCTCCGCAGCCTATGCAGCGCTCGGTGTCAACCACCGGGATGCGCGGCGAAGCATCGTTGCCCGGTTCCGAGGGCACCATCTGTATTGCGCCTACCGGGCAGTGGCGCGCGCAGTTGCCACACTCCACGCCATCGGTGAGCGGCACGCAATTCTCCTTCACCCACACAGCATGACCTATGTGAATAGCCGATTTTTCGGCGGTGGTTATCTTGATAATCGCCCCGGCGGGACACACCTCGGAGCAGCGGGTGCACTCGGGGCGGCAGTAGCCGCGCTCATAGGACACTTCGGGCTGCATTAGCGTGTCGAGTCGGGTCGAGGGGCGCAACACACCGTTGGGACATGCCGACACACAAAGTTGGCATGCGGTGCAGTGGCGAGCCATGTGGCGGAGGCTACGCGCTCCCGGCGGCACTATCGGGGTGGCGCGCTGCGGGATTTTCTTCTCCTCGATAACGGCAAGTCCGCCATCCACCGCCTTTTCCTGCGATTTGAGTGCGGCGGTGCCGGCAGCGGCGGCAGTAATGGCGATAAAGGTGCGGCGCGAGGTGTCTATCGGCTTGTCGTCGCCGGTCTCGCTCTTTTTCCGGCGCAGGGTCAAGCCTATCGCGCCATGGTTGCAAGTGTCGATGCAGTCCATGCAGGCAACACAGCGGCTATAGTCTATGGTGTGGTCGCTGCCGTTGATACACGATGCCTTGCAGCGGCGCGAACAGAGTCCGCAGTGGTTACATTTGCTCGAGTCGATGGTAACGCGCAGCAGCGAGAAGCGCGACAGGAATCCGAGCACCGTTCCCACCGGGCAGATGGTGTTGCAATAGGTGCGTCCACCGCGCCATGCGAGGATCGCTATTATAATAAATGTGCCGATGGCAACCGCGAAAGTAGCCGCGCCTTTCATCCACACATCCACATCATAGAACGCGTAGCTGTCGGCGCGCTCGGCAAAATAGGCAAGCAGGTTGTTGCCTTGGCGATAAATGGGGGCAAGCAGATTGGTGGCGATGCGTCCGTAGGCGCTATATGGCGCAAGCAGCGCGACAAATGCGTTTAGACCCATCACCAAAGCGATGACAAACAGCGCCAAGACGCCATAGCGCAACCAATTCTTTGCCGGGGAATAGGAGAAACGGTATTTTTTCTTCTTGCGGCTGCCGCTCACCCACGACACGATGTCCTGCATCACGCCCAGGGGGCAGATTACCGAACAATACACGCGCCCCACGAGCAGTGTGAGCAGCACAAGGAATATCACCACGCCCACATTCGTCGCAAGGAGTGCGGGCAGAAATTGTAGTTTTGCCGTCCAGCCAAGCCATGCGTGGAGAGTCCCGGTGAAATCGAGAAACAGCCCCGTGATGGCTATGAAAAACAGAATGGCAAGTGTCAATCTCACTTTTCTGAGCATATCGTAGATAATATTAAATGTCTATACTATTGGTTGCAAAGTTAACGCAAACCGAACGAAAAACAATACATAAAATGCAGTAAATGTTACACATTTTTCATTATTTAAGAGAATCTGACGGCGAGGGCGCACTGCCTAAGCAGCGATGGCGGTTATAGGGCCAATAGGCATGAATGTTGTTAGCGCTGCGTCGCAGCGCGGTGGCAAGAGGCGAGGTAATTCGCTACCCCGCGAGGGGTTGCAGCCGTGCGTAGCCCCGTATTTCGCCACGCGGGGTCGTGGCGACATGCGGGGAGAGCGTGGTGGTGTCCCACCAAAATCGCACCC
>SFER01000177.1 GCA_004557195.1 Bacteroidales bacterium
AAGGAGAAATGCAAAACGAGCGAAAATCCCGCCCGAATCCTCGCTATAAAATAATGCTGTTTTTGATATGGAGAGCTATTTTTAAATGAAAGAGCCGTGGCTTGTTAATAACTTTTTGTAGTGAGTGTTGTGGATTGTGGCGTTTTATTGCTAACTTTACAATCTCAATCTTTCATCAATAAACACATGCAACCATTTGTTCATCTTCACGTCCATTCTCAATATTCCATTCTCGATGGTCAGGCTTCGATTCCCGCGCTTGTAGATAAGGCGATTGCCAACGGAATGCGCGGTATTGCGATAACCGACCATGGCAACATGTTTGGTATCAAGGAGTTTTTCAACTATGTCGAGAAGAAAAACGGCGATGTCAACGGCTTGATAAAGAGCCTCAAAAAAGAACTCGACAACGAGGAGACAGCGCCCGAGCGCTGCGCCGCCATCCCTGCCGAAATCGAGGAGGCTAAAAAGAAGCTTTTCATCCCCATTTTCGGCTGCGAGATGTATGTGTCGCTTGGTGCGATGACCGAGCATATCGACAAGAAGGACACCGGGCGCCACCTTGTGGTGCTCGCAAAGAACGAAAAGGGATACCACAATCTTGTGAAACTCGTGTCTCTCGCCTGGACCGATGGATTCTATTCCCACCCGCGTATCGACAAGGAGCATCTCGAGAAATATCACGAGGGGCTTATCATCTGCTCGGCGTGTCTCGGTGGTGAGATTCCGCGCTTGATTCAAGCCGGAGAGATTGAGAAAGCGCGCGAAGTGGCATTATGGTTCAAAGGCATCTGGGGCGATGACTATTATCTCGAACTCCAGCGCCACAAGGCCACAGTGCCCCGTGCCAATCATGATGTGTATCCGCGACAAGTGGAGGTGAACGAGGTGTTGATGCGTTTCTCCAAGGAACTCGGCATCAAACTTGTGTGCACCAACGATGTGCATTTCGTCAACGAAGAGGATGGCGAGGCTCACGACCGCCTTATTTGTGTGAGCACCGGCAAATATCTCAACGACGAGAAGCGTATGCTCTATTCCAAGCAGGAATGGATGAAAACACAGGAGGAGATGAACGAAATTTTTGCCGATGTGCCCGAAGCGCTCTCCAATACGCTCGAGGTGCTCGACAAAGTGGAGTTGTATTCAATAAACCACAAACCGATTCTCCCTAACTTCCCGCTTCCACCGCAATTCAAGGACAATGACGACTATTTGCGCTACCTTGTGTATGAAGGCGCGAAGAAAATATGGGGCGAAATCGACGAGGAACACCGCGAACGCCTCGATTTCGAGCTTGCAACCATCAAAAACATGGGTTTCCCGGGCTACTTCCTCATTGTGCAAGACTTCATCAAGGCAGCGCGCAACATGGGCGTGTCGGTGGGTCCCGGTCGTGGCTCCGCGGCAGGTTCGGCGGTAGCCTATTGCCTCGAAATCACCAAAATCGACCCGATTAAATACGACCTCCTTTTTGAGCGTTTCTTGAATCCCGACCGTATCTCCCTCCCCGATATCGATATCGATTTCGATGACGACGGGCGTAGCGATGTGCTCCATTATGTGATTCAAAAATATGGAGCTGAGAAGGTGGCGCGCATCATCACTTTTGGCGCTATGGCGGCAAAAAGTGCAATCAAGGATGTGGCGCGTGTCGAACAATTACCCCTCAGCGAGAGCGACCGCCTCTCTAAAATGATTCCCGACCGTCCCAATGCCCTTCCACCGCAACCCAACGGCAAAGCCACCAAAATCACTATAAAAAACTGCGTGAAGTATATCCCCGAATTGCAAGCGGAATACAACAGCAGCGACCCGCTGGTGAGCACCACCCTCCATTATGCCGAAGCGCTCGAAGGCAATGTGCGCAACACCGGTGTGCACGCTTGCGGTGTGATTATCTGCCGCGATGACATCACCGACTGGGTGCCGCTGAGCATCGCCTACGACAAAGACGGCTCCCGGCTTCTCGTTACTCAATACGAGGGTAGCATTATCGAGGACACAGGACTCATCAAAATGGACTTCCTCGGGCTCAAGACACTTTCAATTATCAAAGAAGCGCTCAACAACATACGTCTAACACACGGCATTGAAATCGACCCCGACAAAATCGATATCACCGATAAGAAAACCTACCAACTCTATTGCGAGGGCCGCACCACCGGTACTTTCCAATTCGAGTCTGCGGGTATGCAGAAATATTTGCGCGAATTGCAGCCCACAGTGTTCGAAGACCTTATCGCGATGAATGCCCTCTATCGTCCGGGACCTATGGACTACATTCCGCAGTTTATCGCCCGCAAACAGGGTCGCGAGCCAATCACCTACGATATTCCCGAGATGGAAAAATATCTCAAGGACACCTATGGTATCACCGTGTATCAAGAGCAAGTCATGCTCTTGTCGCGCCAACTTGCCGGTTTCACCCGCGGCGAGAGCGATGGTTTGCGCAAGGCGATGGGTAAGAAACTCATCGAGAAACTAAACTCGCTCAAGTCGAAATTCATGAGTGGCGGACAGGAACGCGGACACGACAGCAAGGTGCTTGAGAAAATTTGGGCAGACTGGGAGAAATTTGCATCCTACGCATTCAACAAGAGCCACGCCACTTGCTATAGCTGGGTGGCATTCCAAACCGCTTATTTCAAAGCCAACTATCCATCGGAATATATGGCTGCCGTGCTGAGCCGAAACCTCAGCGACATCACCACCCTCACCAAGTATATGGACGAGTGCAAAGCGATGAAAATCTCTGTTCTCGGTCCCGATGTCAACGAGTCGCGCACTGCCTTCAGTGTGAACAAGAAAGGGGACATCCGTTTCGGTCTTGGTGCGATAAAAGGGGTGGGTGTCAATGCCGTAACCTCAATTATCGAGGAGCGCGAGAAAAACGGTCCGTTTACCGATATATTCAACTTTGTGGAGCGTGTAAACCTCGCATCTTGCAACCGCAAGACAATCGAAAGCCTTGCAACTGCCGGTGCTTTCGACTGCTTTGAGGAGGTGGAGCGCGAGTCGTTTACCGAGCAGAACGCCAAGGGGGAATCTTTCTCCGAAGTGCTTATCAAATATGGTCAGCGCTTCCAAGCTTCGAAACAAACACAGATGAACTCGCTCTTCGGCGATGAAGATATGTCGATTGTGGCACGCCCGCAAGTGCCTAAATCGGTGCGTCTCCCCGAAATCGACCGCCTCGAGCGTGAGCGCGAACTTGTGGGAATGTATCTCTCAGGTCATCCGCTCGATCCCTACTATTTTGAACTCCAATATGGTTGCAACACACTGCTCAAAGATCTCCCGGAGAAAAACGACATTCTTGACACCGAACTTACATTCGGCGGTTTCATCACCGAATACAAAGAGGTGAACAATCAGGCGGGCAAGCCTTTTGGCGTGATGAAACTTGAGGATTTCTCAGGCACCTACGAGTTGCGACTCTACGATAACACTTTCTACAGCTATCGCAACTATGGGCGCAAAGGCACTGCCGTGATTGTGAGAGCCAAATATCAGCGAGGTTATGGCGACAGAATACGCATGGTAATCACCGGAATGGACCTCCTCGACAATGTCAAGGGGAAAATGGTGAATGGAATAACCATCAATATTCTCGACGATAACAACATCTCACCCTCTATGATGGACTTTATAGCAGATTATATCACCGATTCCCATGATGACAGTGTGGAACTCCGCTTCAATGTGTGGGACGAGCATGCCAAGCGCATGATTACACTTGTATCGGCTCACCGCATCCGTCTTAAACGCACGCTCATCAACTATCTCGATGATAACTCTATTGCTTACAAAATCAAATAATATAGCCATATTATGAAAAAGTAGCAAAATGGGGTGTTGCCATAGTCTCACTCTTCTTAATTTAGTAGAAGTTCTAAGGCACCATGCTTCGGCATTTGGCGCCTTTCTTTTTTTATGCCCAAAATTCCCAAAATTTCTTCAAAAATTCACTTCAAAAATTCCTTCTGAAAATTCTGAAAATTTTCCTGAG
>SFER01000178.1 GCA_004557195.1 Bacteroidales bacterium
GCTCAGATGCTGAAAGCAGCGGGCAATGAACTTTTCTACTACACATTCCCGAGTGCCACAAGCAATCATAATTATGAAATCGATTTCTTGATTACAAAGCAAGCCAAAGTGTGTCCGTTGGAGGTTAAATCATCGGGCTACAAGAGGCATATATCGCTGGATAAATTCTGCGAGAAATATTCCGACCGCATCTATCGTCGATATCTCATTTACACAAAGGATATCGGGAAAGAGGGGCAAACGAGCTTCATTCCATTCTATCTGGTGCCCTATTTAGGATTGTTATGAGGTGGAAAATCACGATATTTTGGGATTTGGGTTGAAGATGTCGAAAAAAGTGTGTATCTTCGTAGTTTGAAACCGAAAACAGGTTGCTTTTATGATTGAAGTTAAAGGAATATTCAAGAGCTATGGCTCGCTGGAGGTGCTTCGCGATGTCTCTACGGCAATCAACCGCCGGGAGGTTGTCGCGATAGTGGGACCGAGCGGAGCGGGGAAGACCACGTTGTTGCAGATTGTGGGCACTCTCGACCGCCCCGACAGCGGCAGTGTGCTCTACGACGGCAAGGATGTGTTTGCTCTTGGCGAGCGCGACCTCGCGCGGTTCCGCAACCGCAACATTGGTTTCGTGTTCCAGTTTCACCAGTTGCTGCCGGAATTTTCGTGCCGCGAGAATGTGGCGCTGCCGGCGATGATTGGCGGGATGTCGCAATCGGAGGCTATGCGCCGCGCCGACGAACTCCTCGATTTCATGGGGCTGAAGGAGCGGCTGTTGCACACTCCGTCGCAGTTGTCGGGTGGCGAGCGGCAGCGTGTGGCTGTGGCGCGCGCTCTTGTCAACAAGCCCGAGGTGATTCTTGCCGACGAGCCTTCGGGAAGCCTCGATAGCGTGAACCGTGCCGAATTGCATTCGCTCTTTTTCCGTCTCCGCGACGAGATGGGATACACTTTTGTGATAGTAACCCACGACGAGACTCTCGCTGCCGATACCGACAGGGTTATCCACATCTCGGATGGCAAAATTGTCTCGCCCGAAACGAATATTGTGATATGAGGGCTTCGCTTATTGCCATATTGCTTACCGTGCTGACACTCCTTGCCGGGTGCCAAAAGGAGGGTGCCGACCTCGACCGCGACGAGGCATTCTACTCGATGGTTACGGTGGTCGATGGCAGTGCCGAGAGCGGAACCACCTTTGAAATGCTCCGTTATGCCGACGCTCCGACGGTTACTCTCGTCGCGCCTTCGTTCTACAATAGCGATTTCAAGAAGGGCGCGCGCGTGATGCTCTACTACTTTATCACCGACTCCTCGTCGAGCGTGGAGCGGATTGTGGTGAGAGGCTACACCGAGGTGCTCGACTCTCCTTTGAAGGCTTCGACGCGCACCGAGATTGACAAATATGTGCAAAACCCCATCGAAGTTACCTCGCTGTGGCGCACCGGAGGCTATCTCAATTTCTCCGGATTCCTGCAGATGATAGATAGCGGGAAGCACATCTTCATCCTTGTTGCCGACAAAGCCACGCTCAAAGATCCGATTGTGGATTTGTGGCTCATCGACGACCTGCAAGGCGCCATGGGAACTTACTACCGCCGCGCCTACGGCTCGTGGGATATCTCCGAGGTGTGGAACGCTCCCGGAAACAAGGGGGTGAGGGTGCATGTCAACTGCAAAAACTATCCCACAACCCAATTTGAATTTGTAAAATAACCAACTCAACTATAAATTATGGAAAAGAAAGAGATAAAAATCGAATTGACACCCGAGGTTGCAACCGGCAAATATTGCAACCTCGCCGTAATCGCTCATAGCGCAAACGAGTTTTTCCTCGACATGATATGCCTGGCTCCCAACACACCGCAAGCCAAGGTGCAGTCGCGCATTATCATGACTCCCGAGAATGCCAAGCAACTGCTTTTCGCATTGCAGGAGAATGTTGCGAAATATGAGGCAACTTTTGGCAAAATCACACCCAAACAAAACAACAGCGCTCCCACAATGATGTTCCCCGGGGGCGAGGCGTAAACAATCGTAAAACATAGCAGTTATGGAAAATCCGTTATATATCTACAATTCTCTCACACGCCGCAAAGAGGCGTTCAAGCCCATTCACGAAGGAAGGGTGGGGATGTATGTGTGCGGTCCTACAGTGTATGGCGACGGCCACCTGGGACACGCGCGCCCGGCTATCACCTTCGATGTGCTCTACCGCTACCTCATGCACCGCGGCTACAAGGTGCGCTATGTGCGCAACATCACCGATGTGGGACACCTTGAGCACGACGCCGACGACGGCGAGGATAAAATCGCCAAGAAAGCGCGTCTCGAGCAACTCGAGCCTATGGAAGTGGTGCAGCATTACCTTAACCGCTACCACGAGGCTATGGAGGCGCTCAATGTGCTCCCGCCGAGCATTGAGCCTCATGCATCGGGGCATATCATCGAGCAGATTGAATATGTAAAATCGATTCTCGACGCCGGCTTTGCCTATGTGAGCGAAGGCTCGGTGTATTTCGATGTTGCAAAGTTTAACGAGAAATACCACTATGGCAAACTCTCCGGCAGGGTCATCGACGAGCAACTCAACACCACTCGCGCCCTCGACGGACAGAGCGAGAAACGCAATCCTCAAGACTTCGCGCTGTGGAAAAAGGCATCGCCCGAGCACATTATGCGCTGGCCCTCGCCCTGGAGCGACGGTTTCCCAGGCTGGCACCTCGAATGTTCCACCATGGGTGAGAAATACCTTGGCTGCCCCTTTGACATCCACGGCGGCGGCATGGACCTCATGTTCCCCCACCACGAGTGCGAGATTGCGCAGTCGGTGGCACACAACGGGCACGATGCGGTGAACTACTGGATGCACAACAACATGATTACCATCAACGGACAGAAGATGGGCAAGTCGCTCGGCAACTTCATCACCCTCGACGAATTTTTCACCGGCAGCCATCCTCTGCTCGAGCGCGCCTATTCGCCCATGACCATTCGCTTCTTCATCCTCATGGCTCAATATCGCAGCACCCTCGACTTCTCCAACGAGGCTCTCCAGGCATCGGAGAAAGCCCTCGGCCGTATGCTCGAAGGCTACAAGCGCTTGCTCGACATCAAGCCCGCCGATGCCACCACCATCGAAATCCCCGACCTTGAGGAGATGTGCTACGAGGCGATGAACGACGATCTCAACACCCCCATCGTAATCGCCCACCTCTTTGACGCCTGCCGCATCATCAACTCGGTGAAAGATGGCAACGCCACCCTCACTGCCGGCGACATCGACCGCTTGAAACACCTGTTTAAGACATTCCTCATCGACATCATGGGTGTGCGAACCGATATCGGCGCGGAATCTGGCACCAATATGAAGCCGTTTGAAGACGCTGTCGATTTGCTTCTCGACATCCGCAAAGAGGCAAAATCGAAGAAAGACTGGGCTACAAGCGACCTCATCCGCAACCGCCTCAACGAAATCGGCTTCGATATCAAAGACACCAAAGACGGTTTTGAGTGGAAACTCAAATAGGCATACATCCTCATTCTATATATCGGCGGCACCTCCACTCGGCAGGTGCCGCCATTCTTTTTTTGACTCGGGGTGTTTTTATGGGCGACATCATGTCAAGGAGCATCTCGGTGGCAAAGTTAGCACGGCAGGAGCGACGGAAAATGCAAAACACGCCGATTTTGGCGATTTAACCTTGATTTAACGTGTGTTTGCTATTGATGAGATGTCGGACTGGTCGGACCGGTCAGACCGGTCGGACGGCATCTTGGCAGCCGCCATGTCGCTCTTGAGGTGAGCGTCAGCGAACCACTCGGAGAACTCGGAGCGCTCGGAGTGGCTCGCTGACGCTCGCCTGGTGTGATGACGAACTCGGAGTGGCTGCGTTCAAGGTCCGATTTATCACGGCTCTTTCATTTAAGATGAAGATGAAGGACATAGCTCCCCTTACCCGGTTCGGCTGAGAATCGGGTAATTTTCTTCGTTGTGTGTCAGTGTTTT
>SFER01000179.1 GCA_004557195.1 Bacteroidales bacterium
GCCGGTGCAGCCTTCGCCGGTGATTGGGTTGTAGGCGTTGGCGCGGGCGGCGAGTGCCTTGCGGCGCTCGAGGTTTTCGTTGATTATGTCCTGCGGGGTATAGTGCATGATTTTTTATAGGGCCAATAGGCATTTTTGTTTGCAAAGATAGTGGGTGGAGATAAGGGTCGCGTGCAGATTGCGCGCGAATTGGTGATTTAACCTTATTTTAACGTGTTTTTGGCGAATGGTGCGGACATTGATGGTGCGGGCGCAAAGTATTGCGCCCCTACAAGCCGTGAACGAACGAATACAACCGGAGTGGCGATTTTTGGGGTGCGTTCGGTGGCGCTCATGGTTTGGTCGCGGCAGTCAACACAAACGGCAGTAGGGGCGCAATATTTTGCGCCCGCATAAGCGCAACATGAACGTGGACGAATACAAAACGGCGGTAAGGGCACGACTTGAACGTGAACGAATGCAGATACGCAATCTTATCCGTGCAATCCGTTTTATCCGTGTTTTTGAGGGATACACGCTGCGCGGTTGAGTTGGTTACACATGTGCCCCGGTTATTGGGGGTAGGCGAGGTAGAGGAGGTAGATGCCGTCGGCGGCTATTTCCACTTTCGGGCGGGTAACGCGGTTGAGGGAGCCTTGCCACCAGTTGGTGAACGCCCGGGTGGGGTACTCTACGCCTCGCATCGTTAGACGGCGGCACGTGAAGTTGAAAATTGATATCGGCTGCCCGGGAACTGCGGTGAGATATGCGCCTTTGTTCACCGGGACGAATACGCCGGTGTCGGTGAACATGTTCACGTTGGCTCCGAGGCGCAGGTATTCGATGAGGAGGCTAATGTTTCCGAGGGTGTGGTCTTCGCGGCCTCCGGTGGCGCCGACAATGGAGATATTGTACCTGCCCGCGCTGATTAGGTGCTTGACAGCCTTGGTCTGGTCGTTGTTTTCCTGTTCGGAAACAAGGATGAACCGGTTGGCAAAGAGGCGTCTTACTTCGGGGGAAATGCTGTCGCCGTCGCCGATGATAAGGTCGGGCTGGCGAGTGCCAAGAGACGTGAAATGATTGGCGGCACCGTCGCAGCAGGCGATATATGAGGCGTTCTCGATTACCGAGAGAGGCTGTGGTGCCGTGGGATAGGACCCGTTGCCTATCACCACATTCTCATGATGGCGGAAAGGCTCAATTGTTACCATATTTCATTAGGTTTCTCCATTTGAAGTATCCAAAGATAGCAATAATTGTGTAAAGCGCATACAAAGCGGATGTGAAGTAGAGCTCTTTGTAGATATATAGAACAGAAGAAACGACATCCACTGCAATCCACACGAGCCATTGCTCGAGATATTTGCGTGCGAGCATCCACATTCCCACGATGCTCAAGGCGGTGGTGAACGAGTCGGCAATCACCACGTCGGAGTCGGTGAAACGGTCGAGGATAAACGCGATGACCACGAATGTGGCAGCAAAAACGGCTACGAGCGGGATGATGTTGCTGCGAGGAGTGTTTACTATCGGGAGCTCGGCTTGCTCTCCGGCATCATTTTTGGCGCCATGGTGCCACACAAGCATACCATAGACCGAGGCGATGAGATAGTAAACATTTATTCCGAAATCGGCATAAAGACCTGCGCGAAAATATACAACAACATAGATAGCAGGCATGATGAAACCTGCTATCCATAGGAGTTTGTTGGCACGATATTCGAGGATAAGATAAATTACCCCAATGATTGTGCCTATAATTTCGAGATAATCCATTGCGATATTAGAATTTCACAGTAACTGTGCCCATCACGTTAGTCCCTGCTTGAGCGGCATAGCCGGAATAGTAGTAGAAATGCTTCTCGCCGTCTTTCACCTTGTATTCGCTTGCGGCATAGCCGTTGTTCTCGTAGGTTTCGTTGAAGATGTTGTAGATGCTGAATCCCACTTTCACCTCTTTAACAGCCGGGAGACGGAACGAATAAGCGAGGTGGAGATTCGACACGAAGTATGCGTCGAGCATTTGCTCGCGGCGTTGAGCGTTGCTCATGTATTGCTTGGACACATATTGCGATTGCAACGATGCCGAAAACCCTTTTACGTTGAAATTGAATGAGTTGTTGAGGATTGTAGAGGGCGAGAAAGCGATTGCGGTGTTGCCGCGCTCGAACGACACAGGGTTGGTCCAACCATCTTCGTAGATAGTCTCCACGAAGTTTTTGATACGGTTGCGGCTAAAGGTGGCGTTGATATCCCAATTGAACCATTTCACGGGGTGGAGCGAAGCTTGGATTTCGGCCCCCATGCGGTAACTTTCGGGGACGTTAGCTGACATCGTTTCGCCGATTTCGTTGAGTTCTCCGGTGAGCACCAATTGGTCTTTGTACCACATGTAATACAAGTTGACACCTGCAGTGAGCCAAGAATTGGTGAAGTTGTAACCGAGTTCGTAGTCATATAGTTTCTCGGCGCGGGGATGCTCGTCAGCCCTTCCGTCGGTGAAATTGTCTCGGGTAGGCTCCTTCTGCCCGAGAGCAAACGAGAAGAACGCGCGGTGGTTGCGGTTAATCTGCCAGTTGATACCCGCTTTAGGATTAACGAAATCGAATTTCTCATCGAAAGCGAGAGCCTGCATTGCCGACGTGTTGTAGTCGTAGTTATCGTTATTGCCATCAACGGTGAAATTGATGTGGCGATATTGAATGTCGGCATAAGCACTCAAGCCTTTCCAGATGTCGTAATCGGCACGGAGATAGATGTTATAGTCGTCTTTTTTACCGATGTTGCGATAGTATTCGTGGTTTGGAGCAAGCGCGCCCACATAGTTCTTCACCCAAATCACATTACCGAAGTGCCACCCCTCGTAATGGTTGGCGCCACCGCCAAGAATTGCATTGAGGCGGCCATGATTGTAATTGAGCGAGAACACACCGCCGCCAAAACCATTATCCATCTGCTTGCGACGGATGAGGTCGGATTTTTTCACCTTGGTGTCGCCAATGTAGTAGGGCTCCAAGCCATATTCGGCGAGAGTGCGACCGGTTTTATACTCCTCATAGTAACCATCGCCCTTGGTGTAGTGGAGACCCACATTCAGCTTCCAATCGGGAGAGAAACGATGCTCGCCAATGAGTTGGAAATTCCATTGAGTGTAGTTGTCGGTCTGGTCGTCATAGTAGCATACATTGCCATTATCATCGACATATTCGCCACACGAGTTGTAAGTGCGACCATATTCAGCCATTTCGTCTTTGGAAGCGTAGTTCCAAGCATGATAGGTTTTCTCCTTGCCACCAAAAGCGATGAAACGCACCGAAGTGCGGTCGGCGAAATAGCCACCTTGGAAGAAGAACGAATTGAGATCGACAGAAGCGCGGTCGATATAGCCGTCGGAGCCGATGTTGGAAAGACGCGCATCAAATGCCCAGTGGTTGTTGATGAGACCGGTGGAAAGTTTGAGCGTCTCCTTGTGAGTGTTGAACATACCGTATGATGCGCTCACTTCGCCGCCCGCCTTAGAAGCAAAAGGCTGAGTGCGCATATTCACACTTGCGCCAAAAGCACCGGCGCCATTTGTGGAGGTACCCACACCACGCTGAATTTGAATATCCTTGAGAGAGGAAACAAAGTCGGGCATATTCACCCAAAAGACGCAATGGCTCTCGGCATCATTCATCGGTATTCCATTGGCGGTGATGTTGATGCGAGAAGCATCAGTACCACGCACACGCATAGTGGTATATCCGATACCGGAGCCGGCATCGCTTGTTGTTACCACCGAAGGAGTAGAAGATAGAAGGTAGGGGATGTCTTGACCTTGATTGGAACGCTCGATTTGCGCAGCCGACACATTGCTGAAAGCAACAGGTGTCTTCACAGAAGCGCGCGACATCACAGTAACTTCTTGTAGATTAATCACTTGGGTTGAATCTTCAACCACATTCTCATTCGCATGAGTTGCCACAGCCGATGATATCAATGCTGCAGCAACGAAAAAAAGATTTTTTTTCATTGTAAATAAT
>SFER01000180.1 GCA_004557195.1 Bacteroidales bacterium
ATGAGATTGAAAGTCGATGAGTTACGCACCCCGTTAAAATCGCCACAAATCAGAGTGGGCATGGTGGTTGTTTTTATCACCTTGTCGTATAAATATTGCAACTGTGCATTGCGCTCATTTTCATACAATGAAAGGTGAACATTAATCACTCTCACATTCTTACCATCGACATTAATGGTAACACATCCGGCAGATGTGTTTGATGTTATGGCGGTGCCGTTGTATTCCTTTGGCATTTTCAATGTCGTAACATCGGTCATTTGCTTATTGGAAAGAGTCGCGAGGCCATATTTTCCACCGCGGTAGTCCATGATACTGAAAAACGAATAGTAAGGGTAGCCGGCAAGCTGGGCAATTTTCTTTGCCTGATCGACATAGCTGGTTCTACTATTGCAACTGTCAATCTCTTGAAGGCAAACGATGTGAGCCGATTTGGATTTTATCACATCGGCGATGCCTTGCTCGTTGGCTTGAGTGTCGCCCGAAGTGCCGTAATAAGGGGCAGAGTGGCGAGTGTTGTAACTCATCACGACTATAGTCCCTGAATTTTGGTCAACAGGCTTTTCTTCTCCGCCCTGACCCGGAATTTCCGGGTCGGGGGTTGAAGAATCTTTACTACAGCTATAAGCCGAGAAAGAGATGAGTGTTATCAATATCAGATTTATTAATTTCATTTTGAGAATTGTATTCTGTTATTCCGGCCAACCGGGGTTTTGACCGAGGAGAGGATTCTTCACTCTTTCGGCATAGGGAACGGGCCACAAATAATGCTTAGATGCATCGAATGTGCGAGCACCACCTTCCGCAACCGATTTCTCAAAGATAATATCGCCAAATTCATCCACACCGGTATCGGGATATGGGTTGGCACCAAGGTCATTGAGACAAACTTTAAGACTCGGACCGGTGATGGCGCGTCCCATTCTCAATTCACCCTCTTTCCAGCGGAAAATATCGGCAGTACGCATTCCGTCGAGTGTCATTTCAATGCGACGTTCGCGGCGCAACTCTGTGGTAAGGTCGAGATTCCATTCTTTTAATTCGGTGAGAATCATTCTGTGCATCCCCACACGGTCGCGAAGACGGTTGATAGTGATATCTATCTGGTCTTGGGTGAGTGTGCCTTGAATGTTGAGCATAGCCTCGGCGTAGATAAGCAACACCTCGGGATAGCGGATGATGTTGATATTTCCGTGTCCCATGTTGTAGTTACCTGCGATTTCGGGGTCGTTATATTTCTTGAAATAGAAACCTGTGCGGCTGTTGGCACCATTGATACCTGCTTGGAGTGATGGGAAGCGGGGAAGGTTGAATTTTGAATTTGGTCGGCGGTCTTCCTTATCACCATCATCACCACCCGGCCACGCATCACCGGGGCAGTAGAGTGTCATTGCCATACGCGGGTCGCGATTCTTGAAATAATCGGCATAATGTTCTTCTTCGGCAGGATAGAGAGGACTTGTTGCAATGTCAGTTCTATGATAGTATTCAAGACCCGGTTTTGCCGGTTTGCCATCGGTGCAGAGATATGCGTCAACAAGCGATTTGGCAGCATTGAGACGAATGTAGTCCACAGGGCAGCATGTTTCGTTGGGAAGGTTGTGCGTTCTCACATCTGGGACATAGAGGTCGAATATGATTGCTTCGTTATTGTTGGGGTTGACCTCAGTGTCGCCTTCGGGCTTGTAGCACATGGAGTAGTCGCTCATCAAACCATAAGGGCTTTTCTCTATTATCTCTTTTGCTGCGGCTGCGGCTTCTTCATTGAGGCCGTTTTGAAGAGCGATGCGCGCTTTCAAAGCGAGTGCCCCCCAACGGTCGAGACGACCGACATCTTCACCGAGGCGACGCTCTGCAGGAAGCACTTTTGCAGCCCAGTCGAGGTCTTCGAGAATCCGTTTAACTATATCTTCACGCTTTGTGCGTGGAATATATGCTTCTTCGGCAGAGATAACATGCTCCACCCAGGGCACATCACCCCAGAATGTTGTGAGAAGGAAATACACGTAGGCACGAAGGACCTTTGCTTCACCACCAAATGAATCTTTCAAATCTTGGTCGATATCAGCACGTTCGTAGTTGTCAAGGAAGTCGTTGCATCTGAAAATTTTCTGGTAGCAGTTACTCCAGTAAGTTGTAACTGGGAAGCCAATTGTGTAGGAATATGTTCCTGCTGCAACCTGGGCAATGCCTTGTGTGGTGTTACCCCACTGGCAAGTTTCCGCGCAAGACTCGCTCCAATTGATAATTACGTCTTTACCGAATGCATTGTAACAGGGAAGTATTGCAGCCCTTAATTGTGCTTCGGTTTTCCAATATGTTTCGTTGGTAGCCGAATCTTCGGGATATCGGTCTAAAAAGTCGCTGCATGCAGTCATTGAGAAGAGCAGTGCAATGGCGAATAAATATTTAATGTACTTCATGATTCAAAAATTTTAGAATGTTGCTTGGAGACCAAAAATAAATGTCTTCACTTGAGGATAGGCGTCACCTGAACTTGTACGCAATTCGGGGTCGTAGGCACCAAAATAGTTGGTGAATGTCAACAAGTTGTCGGCAGAGAAATATACACGGAGTTTAGACAACCTTACAGGTTTGAGGAGATTTTTGGGAAGTGAGTATCCCACTTGGATATTCTTCAAACGAAGGTAGGAAGCATCTTCCATCCAATAGTCGCAGAATAAGAGATTGTGTTTCTGCCCCTGATAAAGACGAGGATAACTTGCATTTGTGTTGTTTGGAGTCCAACGGTCGAGGTGCTCTACTTTCGGAATAGAGTAATCGTTGATGAAGCAGTGGCGAGCCTCGTCGCTAAGATAACCGTTAGCCTTTCCTACACCTTGGAAATAGAAACTGAAGTCAATACCGCGCCATTCTACATAGCCCTTGAATGAATAGATATAGTGAGGATCGGAATCACCGAATACCACTTTGTCGTTGTCGTCGATTATGCCGTCAGGCTTTCCGTCGGGACCGGAAATGTCGCGGTATTTGATGTCGCCGGGTTGAACGATTGTCTTAGTATCCACCGGAGTGGCGAATTTAGGATTGATATACTTGCCGTCATCGTTGGTTCCTTCGAAGTCGTTGATCTGAGCAAGTCCATCGTTCATGTATCCATAGTAAGCGTCGATAGGATCGCCCTCGCGACGAATATAGTTGCCGAGCGATGCTTCGCTCTTGCCGAGGTCGATGATTTTGTTCTTTGAATCGGAGATGTTGAATGCGGCACTGTAGGTAAATTCGCCGATGCGGTCGCGCCACTGAATCCACCATTCCCAACCTTTGTTTTCAATCTCACCCATGTTTTCATAAGGGAGGTTGCTGCTGCCTGTAATACCCACGATTGTCGGATAAACAGGTTTAACAAGTGCATTGATATTGTTCTTCTTATACCATTCAAATGTGGTGTTCAAGCGGTTGTTAAAGAAACTCAAGTCGATACCGATGTTAAACATTCGCAATGTTTCCCATTTGATATTTTGGTTTCCGAGTTTTGTCTGAACAAAGCCGACATTGTTTTTGCCACCGATAGGATAGGTCTTTTCTTCGCGTGAAATAGGAGTAAGATATGGATAGAAGTCTGAACCTACATTCTGGTTGCCGAGTTCACCCCAAGATGCACGAATCTTACCTTGATTCAACACCTTTGAGGCCCACTCCATGAAGTTTTCACGAGAGAAGTTCCATCCGGCAGAAAACGATGGGAAATACCCCCAACGATTATCTTTCGAGAAACGTGAAGTGCCATCGATGCGCATATTGGCCTCAAAGAGGTAACGATTGTCGAATGCGTAGTTGACACGACCGAAATATGAGCGAAGTGCCCATGAATACTTGTTACCGCCGTTGGTAATATCTTCGGTTCCTGCAACTATCTGTTCTACTCCGTCTATAAGTATGTTTTTACGAGATGCGGATAGTGTGCTGCGTGTTTCCCATTCTTGTGAGTAACCGAGCAATGCCGATGTCTCATGCACTTTATTGAATGTGCGGTTGCATTGGTTTCGCGTGAATAATAGTTCACAGAGTATTGTCCACCTAATGTAAGACCATCTATAATCTTTAATTCTGCGCCTCCGATAGCGTTGAACACGCGTGTGTTGCGTTTTTCGCTACCTGAATTCAAAGCCACATTCACCGGGTTTTTAACTGCACCGAATGAATACCAGTCGGTGTCAACCCAATTGCCGTTTTCGTCTTCCATTTGCCATCTAACCGGGAGTAGGGGAGAGATGCGTTGTGCAAGACGGAACACACCTGCAGTTCCACTCAATCCGCAGTCTTGGCGGTAGAAATCCACAAAACTCATTTTCCCGGTGAGTTTCAATCTGTTGTACACTTCGGTGTTGGCACTGATTCGGGCATTATGGCGGCGAGATTTGAATGCATCTCCTATTACAAGACCATCCTGATTCAAGTAGCCGTAGGACATCATGTATCCGCTCTTTTCGTTACCTCCTTTTACACTGAGATTGTGTCCTGTTTGAAGCGCACTTTTCTTATACACTTCGTCAATCCAATCGGTGTTTGAGTATTCGTTGGGATAATTACCCGAGTCATATTTGGCAAATGCATCTTCATCATATGGCTTGGAATAGCCGGCAGCCGACATTGCCTCGTTGCTCAATGTCATATATTCTCTACCGCTAACGAGTTGTGGAAGCCGCGTAGGAGTTTGCCATCCAACATAGCCGCTATAGTTAAATGTGGTTTTATCTTTCGACTGTCCGGTCTTTGTTGTAATCAAAATTACACCATTGGCGGCACGGGCACCATAAATCGCTGCCGATGCTGCGTCTTTGAGTACCGAAACCGATGCGATGTCATCCGGGTTGAGAAGGTTGATGTCGCCGCCTGCCACTCCATCGATAAGGATAAGAGGGTCGGTGCTACTGTTGATGGTGCTCACACCGCGGATGGTGATGCTCGACGCCGCGCCGGGTTGTCCCGTGGTGTTTGTTACGTTCACACCGGGCAGTTCGCCTTGCAATCCGGCAGCGACACTGGTAATAGGTCGGCTTTCGAGCACATCGCCTTTTACCATTGATACGGCACCGGTCAAGTTTACTTTTTTCTGTGTGCCATAGGCTACGACTACCACTTCTTCAAGGTCGGTTACATTTTCTTTGAGAACAACGTTGATTTTCGAGCCGTTTTTCACTGTAATGTTTTGCTCTGCGTGTCCTACATACGAAATTCTCAACTTGTCTCCTTTTTTCACTCTCAATGAGAATTGACCGTCAAGGTCGGTAGCCATTCCGCGGTTTGTCCCCACGATGGCCACTGTGGCACCGATGATAGGCTCTCCTTGAATGTCGGTTACTACACCCGAGACATCAAAGGAATTACCATCTGTGGCATTGTTGCTCCCACTGCCTGTTGCATTCTGTCCTTTTTTATATAGGAGGATGCTGTTGTTTTGGTAGTCGTATGCCACACCAATTTTGCCAAGCATCTGCGAGAGCACTTTGTCGAGTGTCTCACCGGTTGATTTTACGCTCACAATCTTGTCGGTATCGACAAATTCTT
>SFER01000181.1 GCA_004557195.1 Bacteroidales bacterium
ATTATCTCCCGATGTGGCAACGCCGAATATAAAAGGTTTATTCTCCATAATTTTCAATCTTATTCAAGTGCAAAGATATGAAATAAAGTTATTACTAACAAGGTTATTACTAATAAATTTATTACAACCACGTATTTTCCCCGTTAACAGCATCGGAATTAGAGGGTTAAACATTAATCCTCGGTATATTTCATTGCTGCAAAAGAACTTGTTTTTAGGGGCACGAATCGGCGGCGGACTTGGCTTTTCCTCCCTAAAATGCACGTTTTTTAGCCGGACAGGCTTATAATTCGGGATTTTTGACTAAATTTGTGGCAAAATAAAATTTTAGATATGGATAAGATAAAAGAAGGAAAATATGTGGCATTGGTATATGATATCTATGAAGTTGCCACTCCCAAAGATGTGTTGATGTTTCAATTCACCGAAAAATATCCCGACAAATTTGTTTTCGGAATGGATGCCGGAATGCTTCCCGGCTTTATGGACAACCTCCGCGGTCTCGCTGCCGGCGACAAATTCGATTTCGTGCTTTCTCCAGAGGAGGCTTTTGGTCCCTACCTTGAGAATTACGTGCAGTCCTACCCTCGCTCTACATTTGAGGTGGATGGCGAGTTCCAAGCCGACGTAGTGAAGGTGGGTGCCACTATCCAGATGCTCACTCAAGACGGGCACCGCGTGGATGGCGATGTGCTCGAAGTGGGCGACGAAATGGTGAAAATCGACTTTAACCATCCTCTCGCAGGGCAGTCGATTCACTATATCGGTGAGGTGAAGGAAGTGCGCGACGCCACTGTCGAGGAACTCAACCCCAAACACGGCTGCGGTGGCTGCTCATGCGGCTGCGACCACGACCATGACCACGGCTGCGATTGCGGCAGCTGCGGCGGTTGCAATTAATCCACGCCGATTTCCTAATTAAAAAGATATTGGTTGGCAAGTCGGCGATTGGTTCTCCGGCTTGCTTTTTTTAATACCCAAGAATTATGACAGGCAATCTTTACTCGGCAGTTAAAGCCTATCTCAAAAACTATTTCGACATGTCAGCCGACCTTGATGACCATGCAACGGCTGTCCAAAGCATAATCGATGGGGTGTCGTTCAAGGGAACAAACATTGTCATCCTTATTATCGCCACTTTCATCGCCTCGCTCGGCTTGAACACCAATTCGGCAGCGGTGATTATCGGCGCCATGCTCGTGTCGCCACTCATGGGACCTATCATCGGCATCGGTTTAGGGGTGGGAATCTATGATTTCGACCTCATTAAGCGCTCTTTCCGCAACCTTGCCATGGCAGCCGGATTCAGCGTTATTGCCAGCACGGTGTATTTTGCCGTCTCGCCTGTGAGTTCGGGGCATAGCGAGTTGCTGGCGCGTACTTCGCCCACAATCTATGACGTGTTTATAGGCTTCTTTGGTGGCGCCGCCGGCATTGTAGCGCTCTCGTCGAAGCACAAGGGGAATGTGTTGCCGGGTGTGGCAATCGCCACCGCCCTTATGCCGCCGCTCTGCACTGCCGGATATGGGCTTGGCACTCTGAATCTGCAATATTTCTTCGGGGCGTTCTACCTCTTCCTCATCAACTGCATTTTCATCGCTTTTGCAACCACCCTTGGGGTGAAATTCCTCAAATTCCCGCGCAAAACCGACCTCGACCCGGTGATGAGCAAGAAAATGAAGCGCATTATCTATGCCATTATAATCCTCACCATGGCGCCGAGCATTTGGCTCACCATCAATATGTGGCGCGAAAACGCTTTCGTGTCGCGTGCCGAGAGTTTTGTTGAAAAAGAATTTGTGTTCCCCAACACCAAGATTATCAGCAAAGAGGTGAAATTTGCCCATGGCGAAAAGTTTATCAAGGTGTCGCTTATAGGCGACAAACTCGACACCGATTCCCTCCGCACTGCAATGCAAGCCAAACTCGTGAAAGAGGGCATCGACGATGTGCAACTCGAAATCGAGCAGGGTGTAGTGTTTGCGCGCGAGAAGGTGAGTGTGTCGGGCGTGTTCAACGAGATTTACGCCACAAATATGGCAAAAATCAATGCCCAAATTCATCAAATCGACTCGCTCAACGCCGTGATTAGCAAGAATATCTTCCACAATACCATTTCTACACAGATTGCGCCCGAAATCAAGGCGATTTTCCCGCAGATTTCAGATATTGCGCTCTCGAGCAGCGTTTTCTGCAATGTTGCCACCAACCAAACCGACACCGTGAATATTGCCATGCTTCGCCTGTCGGCCAATTTCCCGGCTGCCGAGCGCAAGAAATTCTGCGACTACCTCGAAGCACGCACTTCGCTACGCAATATTCGCATTGTCGAAGCCACTTTCGAGCCTGAATATAAAGCTAATACATCGGCAGAATGAAGATTGTAGTCATCAATCAAAGCGATAGCGTTGGCGGTGCCGCAGTGGCGTCTCACCGCCTCCTCAAAGCCTTGCAGCGCGAGGGGATCGATGCGCGTATGCTTGTGATGCATGCCTCGGCACATCGCGGCGACAGCGATATCGTGGCTTATGGCGACAATTTGCGCGGAAAAGCATATTTCCTTGCCGAACGGCTCGGAATTTTCGCTCGCAACGGCTTCAGCCGCGCCAATCTGTTCAAGGTTTCTACCGCTTCCCGGGGCTTTGATCTCTCGCGCCATCCGCTTGTGGCAGATGCCGATGCAATAATCCTAAACTGGATAAACCAGGGCGCGATGTCGCTCCGCGCCGTCGAAAAAATCGCATCGCTCGGCAAACCGCTGCTCTGGATTATGCACGACATGTGGTGCTGCACCGGAATTTGCCACCACGCCTATTCCTGCGACAATTACACGGCGCAGTGCCATGCATGCCCATTCCTCAACAGCGCCGGCAACGACCTCTCCACCTCGGTGCAGAGCGAGAAGCATCGCATCTACTCCGCTTCCGACATCCGTTTTGTGGCAGTGGGGAGCTGGCTTGAGCAATGTTGTCGCCGAAGCGCTCTCTTGCGCGATGCACACATAACCACCATTCCCAACGCTTTTCCGGTGGAGGAATATGACTGGCATCCCAACGCTGCGCTACGCAAGCAGCTCTGCATTTCGCCCGATGCCAAGGTGGTGATTATGGGCGCAGCACGCCTCGACGATCCGGTGAAAGGCTTCCCGCATGCCATCGAAGTGCTCAACCGCTTTGCAGGACGCGGTGTTCACTCTCTTTTCGTCGGCGGAATACGCGACGCGTCGCTTCTTGAGCGACTACAAATCCCCTACACTCACACAGGGATGCTCCCACCGTCGCAAATCGCCGATTTTTACCGTGTCGCCGACATCGTCATCTCCACCTCCCACTACGAGACGCTCGGCAACACACTGATAGAAGGACTTGCATCGGGTTGCGTGCCGGTGGCTTTCGATGCAGGAGGTCCAAGAGACATAATCGAGCATAAAGTGAACGGCTGGATTGCTCCAGCCGACGACATCGCCGACTTCTGTCGCGGAATCGAGTGGGCAATGGAGCAGAGCACCCCGGAAAAGCGCGAAGCCCTGCACCGGAGTGCCTCCGCACGATTCGACGCCGCAGTCATCGCCCGCCAAATCCTCTCCCAAATTCCACGCCCATAACCCGGGGATATATTGCCGAAAGAAATTATAAACTAAGGAATCAGACACCCGCCGGGGGTGCTTGGTTGCAGAAACATGGTATAATAAATGGGCAGATACAACACTTTTCCCGTTCTAAACACCTCTCTTTCGTTGGATAGGATGATCGCATTTTTAATGTGGTATTCCTCGTTGTCTACAAATTTGTCTAAAGCCCGGTGTTTTTTGAAATCCTTTCCCGATTTCACTTCGATAGGCATAGCACTAAGAGTGTCGTAATTATCAACAAGAAAATCCACCTCACCTTTAGTTTTATTGTCGTAATATCGCAAGGAGTAGCCATGTGCTATCAGTTCCTGCGCCACAACGGTTTCATATACTGCCCCGAGATTAATACCG
>SFER01000182.1 GCA_004557195.1 Bacteroidales bacterium
CCTTTATACGGTTAATATCTTTGTTTGCCATATTTAAACACTATTTTGTCTTGCAAAGATACGGAAATATGTCGAAATAACCTTGTGTTACCTCTATTATTTATGTAAGTTTAGCAATAAAATGAATATTTCTCATTATTCTGATACTCTATCAGGCCAAAATGCGCATAAAATCCCTAATCAGTATTTCTTGTAATAGCACTATTCTATTGCCGCCGAATTATTAATCTGCATTGTCTATCAGCAATATATGCCGACTGAGATACAACCGAGGTACAAGACATCCATTTTCGCCCTATGTTGAAGCCACTAACAAGGCTCTTCCACCCATCTATTTCTTCTTCGACCGTCTCACTCTTTATGGCTGATTGAAGTGGGACTTTTCATCAGAGATGCGCTCTGTGGATGGCAAGTCAACCCAAATTGCCCAAAATATTTTACAAATAATCTTAAAAGCGCTTTTTGCCCCTGTCATAGTTTTTTCTCTTTGCCGAGTGCCTTGAACTATAGATTTTCGCCTGTTCTAAATTTGTACCGTTTTGAATTTGTTGTTTTTTAATAAAGTATTGTGGTTCAGTGTGTTAGTAGATGCAAAAATGCTTCCACATGCAATATCAAATGAAAAGCCAAAAATGCGGAAATAAATAGCAGGGAGCGGGCGTGAAAAAAGGCACGTTCCGTCGCGGGACATGCCTTTAATTGAAGTATGAAATAGTTATTATTGTGTTGTTTATTTTGCTTCCCATGTCTCGCCCGAGAGAATCATGTCGCGGAGGGAAGTGAAGCCCTTCTTGGCTTTCACCTCTTCGACCTGTTTTGCAACCTCTTGGTCGTAAACCGGAGCCTCGACATCGCGAATCACGCCGATTGCGAGGGGCAGGCTATGACCGTCCATCATGGCAAGTTGCTGGTGGAGGAAGTTGGATTGAGAGTGAGCATCGTGAACGAGCACATCGTCGATAGTGTAGCCGTCTTTGCCGATTTCCACTGCCTTGAGTCCGAAGCCATCTTGCACGATACCCATATTGCCATCCTTTCCGAAAATCATTTTTTCGCCGTGGCGGAGATGGATAGTGCGGTCGGCACGGAATTCTTTATCGGTGATGTAGTTGTGGATGCCATTGTTGAAAATCACGCAGTTTTGGAGCAATTCCACCACCGAAGCACCATTGTGGCGTGCTGCCGCTACCATCACCTCTTGCGATGTTTTCAACTCCACATCGATGCTGCGGGCGAAGAATGTGCCGCGTGCGCCAAACACGAGTTCGGCAGGGATGAATGGGTCTTCAACAGTGCCGTAGGGCGACGATTTCGACACAAAACCGCGGTCGCTTGTGGGGGAATACTGCCCCTTGGTGAGGCCGTAGATTTTGTTGTTGAGCAACATGATGTTGATGTTGACATTGCGGCGCACAGCGTGGATGAAGTGGTTGCCACCGATGGCGAGACCATCGCCGTCGCCCGAGATTTGCCACACTGTCATGTTGGGATTGGCAACTTTGAAGCCTGTGGCAATCGCTGCGGCGCGTCCGTGGATGGTGTGGAAGCCGTATGTGTTCATGTAGTATGGGAGGCGAGAACTACAGCCGATACCCGAGATAACGGCAGTGTCGCAAGGAGCGACTCCCACCTCTGCCATTGCCTTATGAAGGACATTTAAGATAGCATGGTCGCCACAACCGGGGCACCAACGCACATATTGATCGCTTTTGAAATCGGCGGGGGCAAATTTATTTTCTTCCATGATTATTTTTCCTCCATGATTTTAGTTACACCATCGACAATCTCCTGCACGAGGAACGGTTGTCCTTGAATTTTATTGATACGGCGGATGTTGATGCCGGGGTTCTTGGCTTGCAAGAAGTCGGCAAACATACCGGTGTTGAGTTCGGCAACCACCACATTTTTGTATTTTGCCAAAACTTCCTTGGTGTTGGCAGGCAATGGGTTGATGTAGCGGAAGTGGGCGAAAGCCACTTTTTTGCCGGCGGCATTGAGTTCCTCAACAGCGGTGAAGAGGTGGCCGAAAGTGCCGCCCCAACCGATGAGGAGTGTGTCGGCATCGGGGTCGCCCTGCACTTCGAGAGCGGGGATGTCGAGGGCAATGCGCTCGATTTTCTCCTTGCGGAGCAACACCATCTTCTCGTGGTTGGCAGGGTCGGTAGAGATAGCGCTTGTAACGGAGTCTTTCTCGAGACCGCCAAGGCGATGGGCAAAGCCGGGAGTTCCGGGGATAGCCCAGTAGCGCACATCGTTCTCGTCGCGCATATAAGGTTTCCAACCTTTTTCGAGGAGGTCGGGAGATGGGAAATGCGGGTGGATTTCGGGATATTCGTCGGCTTCGGGGATACGCCATGCTGTAGAGCCGTTGCCGATAAATGCATCGGAGAGGAGAATTACCGGAGTCATGTGTTCGATGGCGATGCGGGCAGCCTCAAACGCCATGTCGAAGCAGTCTGCCGGCGATGCCGGAGCCACCACAGCGAGGGGCGATTCGCCATTGCGACCGTATAGAGCCTGCATCAAGTCGGTCTGTTCGGTTTTGGTAGGAAGACCGGTTGACGGTCCGCCGCGTTGCACGTCGATAACCACAAGCGGAAGTTCTGCCATCACAGCTAGGCCGATGCCTTCGCCCTTGAGTGCGAGACCCGGACCCGAAGTGCTTGTAACGGCGAGGTTGCCGGCAAACGAAGCACCGATAGCCGAGCAAACGCCGGCGATTTCATCTTCCATCTGCACGGCTTTCACACCGAGGTCCTTGCGCTTTGCAAGTTCGTGGAGGATGTCGGTGGCAGGGGTGATAGGATAACTGCCGAGGAAGAGAGGACGTCCGCTCTTCTCCGAAGCCATAATCAAGCCCCAGGCAGTGGCGGTGTTGCCGTTCACATCGGTGTAAACACCCGGGCGGATGTTGTCGCTCTCGATGCGGTAGGTCGAAACCGAAGCGTGGATGTTGTGTCCGTAGTCATATCCGGCTTGCATCACCTTGGCATTTGCCTCGAAAATCGCAGGTTTCTTGGCAAACTTGTTTTTGAGTTGGCGCAAAGCGCTTTCGAGAGGACGGTCGAAGAGCCAGCAGATAAAGCCGAGGGCAAACATATTTTTGCAACGGAGAATCGATTTGAGGTCGAGCCCGGAGTCGGCGAGGGCAGCCTTCACCATCGATGTGATGGGCACTTCTACCACTTGGGCTTTGAGTCCGATTTCCTCATAAGGATTGTCGGTCTTGTAGAGAGCCTTGTCGAGGTCGGCCTTCTTGAAGGAGTCGATATCGACGATGGCAACACCCGAAGGTTTGAGGAATTTCACATTTTGCTTGAGTGCTGCAGGGTTCATCGACACGAGCACGTCGGCGAGGTCACCCGGAGTGTGAACACCCTTACCAATGTGAACTTGGAAACCCGACACACCGCTCAAAGTGCCTTGTGGGGCGCGAATTTCGGCGGGATAGTCGGGGAAAGTGGAAATTTGGTTTCCCACGCCTGCCGAAACATTAGAGAAAATGTTACCGGCAAGTTGCATTCCGTCGCCTGAATCACCCGAAAAGCGAACAACTACCTTTTCGAGCATCTTAACGTTGGTTTTGTCTAACATAAGAATAAATTTACCTATGGTTGATATTCTGATATAATTGATTTAAAGTAGGTTCTAATTCAACATCAAATTCTATGTGGCAAAGATACGGCAAATTCTTGCATCTTGGGCTAATAAAGATACAAATTTTAAAGAAGTATTATGTTATCT
The DNA here is from genome assembly GCA_004557195.1 of Bacteroidales bacterium. Classification (GTDB taxonomy): domain Bacteria; phylum Bacteroidota; class Bacteroidia; order Bacteroidales; family Muribaculaceae; genus W0P31-042. The sequence continues at coordinate 3,745 of SFER01000182.1, forward strand.
TTTCTAAAAATATGTAACGATTGTATAATTCGCCCGATAACCACCTCCACGCAAGGGGGATATGTGGCGAGGTGCGCCACGGAATTTTTTTTGCAATAAAATTTGGTTTTAATGAGATAACATGCTAATTTTTCGCTTGAAAAGCAAACAAAGCGGTGGCAAAGAGTTGCTGTCGTGTTTTTTATGTCGCCTAATCTGAGTTGCGAATATTCCAATCAAT
>SFER01000183.1 GCA_004557195.1 Bacteroidales bacterium
CTTTTTGCCTATTATTACAAAAAAGGGAGCGACATCACATCGCCATTTAACAATATGATGGATAGGCTTGTAACTTTTTCCCGCCGATTTACATCTTCAAAACCGCGTCGTTTCACAATGAACGAGCCCCAAAATGCGCCTCACTCTGCACCATTCCGCACTCCATCGAATTCGACTTCGACTTCATCAAATGGCCAAACGCCATCGCCCGAAGACGATGAGCGGGAAATGAATATCATATTGGAGAAAATCAAGCGATCGGGATATGCATCTCTCACAGAAGGTGAAAGGAAGAAACTGTTCGGCATAACAACAAGACGCTACGACAATTAGCATTGAGCAAGAAAGAAAACATATTAGACGCCACTAAACGGAAACGCCAGAGAACCCCAAAAAGCAACAAGCGTTCTTCAAAGGCGAAATCGAATCGTAAAAGCAATAAGTTTTTATCGATTCTAAAGGTTATTGCCATTGTCTTAAGTTTGGTTCTCGCAGTTGTGTATCTCCTCTCTGCATTTGCCGGTTATGTCAATCCGCTTGAAGATACGCGATGGGCATATATTGGAATGACATACCCTATATTATTAATCCTCATGACGATAGGATTGATTTTGTGGGTTGTGGCAAGGAAATGGGTAATGACCTCTATAATGTTTTTAGCGCTAATCGCCACCTATAACGAAATAATGACCTTCTCCCCTATCAACTGGCCTTGGGCAAGTGCCAACGATGGAGAAAAAGAGTTCTCGGTTCTCACCTACAATGTGATGGACTTTTCCGATTTTGACGAAAACACTCAAGCAAAGCAGAATCGCACAATAGATTTCATTCTCAACAAAGATGCCGACATTTTGTGCTTGCAGGAAGTGAGACCCGGTGGAGCATTTGAACTCGGGAAGAATGGCATTACAAAAGAGCAAATCAACAGCATTAACCATAAATATCCACACCAATGGACCGGACATCGCGATTTGTGCGTGATGTCGAAATTTCCGATAACTCATGTACGCACAATATCAACCGTAAAATCCTATGGTTGCGACCTTTATGAGATTAACATCGAAGGAAAGACCCTGACACTTGTGAATGTACACCTGCAATCTATAGGATTGAGCATGACGGATAAAGAGTTATACTATAACATCACTTCTATCGACCGCACACAGGAAAATATCGATAGTATGAAGGCAAACATCAAGAGCGTGCGGTTGAAATTGCTGTCGAAACTCGGTGATGCATTCCGCGAGCGCGCGAGGCAAGCAAAACGCATCCGTGATATTCTCTCAAACATCGATGGCGACATAATTTTGTGTGGAGATTTCAACGACACTCCCGGCTCATACGCCTATCGGCAAGTTGCATCGCAACTCCATGACGCTTATCGCGATTGCGCATTTGGTCCCACAATAACTTATCACGACAATAGGTTCTATTTCCGAATCGACCATGTGTTCTACCGCGGCGATGACTTAAAAGTCCTTGAAATTGAGCGCTGCAAAAACAACTCGTCGGACCATTCGGCAATTTTCACTACTTTTGCAATAAATATTCACCCTAATAATAATCATTTATGAACAAAATCTATTATTCGGTAGCAGCGATTAGCATCGCGGCAACCCTTTCATTAAGCACAAGTTGCATGAAGAAAGAAACAAATCCATTTTTGGAGGAATACACAACTGAATATCAGATTCCTCCATTCGACAAAATCAAAGCCGAGCACTACATCCCGGCATTTGAAAAGGGAATCGAAGAGGCTCGTGCCGAAATCAAGGCAATCGTCAACAATCCCGAGGAGCCTACATTCGACAACACTATCCTCGCTCTCGACAATTCAGGCAAATTGCTTGATAAAGTGTCGTATGTGTTCGGCGCTTTAAGTGAATGTCTTAACGACTCCGCTATGGAGAAAATTGCCGAAGTGGCTTATCCTATGCTTTCGGCATATAGCGATGAGGTGTCGATGAACGACAGCCTGTTCATTAGAGTAAAAGCACTCTACGACAAGAAAGACTCACTCGGACTCAACACCGCTCAACTCCGACTCCTTGAGAAGAATTACAAATCATTTGTTCGCAATGGTGCACTCCTTTCGCCCGAGCAGAAAGACTCTCTGAAGGAGATAAACCAACAACTCGCCACTCTCAACCTCAATTTCAGCACCAACATCCTCAAAGAAACCAACAAATGGGAACTTGTTGTTGATAATGAGGCAGACCTTTCAGGGCTTCCGGCATCAAGCATTGCTGTAGCAGCCGAGGAAGCTGAAGCTCGCGGAATGAAAGGCAAATGGGTGTTCACACTCCATGCTCCAAGCCGTCTTCCTTTGCTCACTTATGCCGACAAACGCGAACTCCGTGAGAAAATGTACAAAGGCTACACCTCACTTGCAAGCAACGACAACGAATTTAACAACGATGCCAACATCAACGCCATTCTCAAATTGCGCACTCAGAAAGCTCGCCTCCTCGGTTTCAACAGCTTTGCCGATTACCAACTCGACAACGTAATGGCTAAAACAGTTGCTGCAGCCGAAGACCTCCTCATGAAGATATGGAAACCCGCTATCGCTAAGGTGAAAGAAGAAGTTGCCGACATGCAGGCTTATGCCGACAAGCATGGCGACAAAATCACAATCGAGCCTTGGGATTATTACTACTATGCCGAAAAGGTTAAGAAAGAAAAATACAACTTCAGCGAAGATGATGTACGCCCCTACTTCCATGTAGATAGCGTTCGCAAAGGCATCTTCACTCTCGCCAACAAATTATATGGCATCACATTCACAGAAATGCCCAACGCCCCCAAATATCACCCCGATGTAAAAGTCTATGATGTTAAGGATGCAGAAGGCAACCATGTCGCTGTGTTTATGACCGACTACTTCCCTCGCGACAGCAAACGCCAGGGCGCATGGATGAGCGAATTCAAAGGCGAAAGCAATGTGAATGGCGTTAGCGAGCGTCCTATCATCTATAACGTCGGTAACTTTACCAAGCCGACCGCCGAAACACCTTCGCTCCTCACCATCGATGAAGTTGAGACAATGTTCCACGAATTTGGTCACGGTCTTCACGGAATGCTCACCACTGCAACATATTCCGGTCAAAGCGGAACAAACGTTGACCGCGACTTTGTAGAACTTCCCTCGCAAATCAACGAACATTGGGCATTTGAACCCGAATTGCTCAAAGAATATGCCCACCACTATGTTACCGGCGAAGTTATCCCCGATGCATTGGTTCAAAAACTCGTTGAAACAGGCAAATTCAACCAAGGTTTTGCCACAACCGAACTTGCAGGTGCAGCACTTCTCGACATCGCATGGCACAAGATGGCATTAGACAAAGATGTTGATGTAATGGCATTTGAAAAATCTGTTGCCGACAACCTCAAGATGCCTCGCGAGGTACAATTCCGCTATCGCAGCCCATATTTCAAACACATCTTCGGTAGCGACCAATATGCTTCAGGCTACTACACCTACCTCTGGGCAGAAGTGCTTGACGCCGATGGCTACGAACTCTTCAAAGAACGTGGCATTTTCGACCCTGCAACTGCAAAATCATATCTTGAGAACATCCTTCAACCCGGCGACAGCGAAGACCCGATGACACTCTTCATCCGCTTCCGCGGCCAGGCTCCCACAGTTGATGCACTCCTCGAAAATCGTGGATTGAAATAACAAAACATGAATATCCACAGAATCAGCAAAAGGTCGCTCCCCTCGCGGGGAGCGTGGATTGAAATTCAGCGATCTGGGATCGACCAGGATGTGCAGCCACGTCGCTCCCCTCGCGGGGAGCGTGGATTGAAATCTGCTGCCAGTTACGCTGAGATTGCGCATACATTGGTCGCTCCCCTCGCGGGGAGCGTGGATTGAAATGTGGATATCGAAATCATGTTTAAAAGACTGTTCCTGGTCGCTCCCCTCGCGGGGAGCGTGGATTGAAATATGT
>SFER01000184.1 GCA_004557195.1 Bacteroidales bacterium
TGCTACTCTCTGCTTGCAACTGCTACATGCTTGAAGAACAAGAAGCGTCAGAGATTATTGAGGAGGTTCGTTCCGCTATAAAAGATTGGCGAAAGACTGCAACTGCTTTACAAGTTCCTATAAAGATTCTTGAACCATACTCTATGAGATGGGACAATCTCTAATTCAATATATGACTTTTTGGAGTGGTCGTGGCTACATAGGCGTATTGTGTGACGCAATGGCGAAGTCGGAGGAGCAAAAGCGTGTGCGTAACAACAATATCAATGTTCTTTGCCGCAAAATTACACCACTCGCATCGCAATGAGATGCAAAACACACCGAAAATGGTAAATTCACCAAATTTTACTACGATTTCCCCAAGATTCCGAAGAAATTTGTAGTTTTGTAGTTGCAATCAACGATTAGCGATATGGAGGAATTGAAATACTACCACGGCGAAATAACGGGTTACGCACGGCTCCAACCGCCTGCCGGGGTTGGAAAAATGTTTGCCTTTGGTAATCTCCACCGATGCACTGTGCCAAGAATTAACTATATAATTTACCTCGAGCTTTAGAGTAATTCCTTAATCGCCTACATGGTGTAGCCATTACAATGCAGGTTTGGGCAAAATTTTTTGTGGAACATTTGAACCACAATTGCTGAAATGGGCGTTTTTGGGGTGCGGATAGTGCAATAAAAAGGTTACAAACCTTTGGAGGTCAGTAACCGAGTGGTACGCCCGTGGGGAGTCGAACCCCAATCAAAGGAACCGGAATCCTTCATTCTATCCATTGAACTACGGGCGCATTTTTCCTTTTTCGTTGGCAAAAGTAGTAAACTTTTTGTAGTTTTGCAAAAACATTTTCCTTTATGGACGTAAAAATTGAAAATTCATGGAAGCAGGCATTGGCTGCCGAATTTGTTAAGCCTTATTTTGAGCAACTTACGCAATTTGTGCGGTCGGAATATCATCGTACCACGGTTTACCCTCCGGGGAAGGAGATTTTCGCGGCATTCGATGCCACTCCTTTCGACCAAGTGAAGGTGGTGATAATAGGGCAGGACCCCTACCATGGCGTGGGGCAAGCCAACGGGCTGTGCTTCTCGGTGCGCGACGGCGTGGAGCTGCCGCCATCGCTTCTCAATATCTACAAGGAGTTGCACGACGACCTCGGAGTACCGATTCCTGTGAGCGGCGATTTGAGCCGCTGGGCACGGCAAGGGGTGTTGCTACTCAACAGCACTCTCACGGTGCGCGCCCACGAAGCGGCATCGCATCAGGGAAGGGGCTGGGAGCAGTTTACCGATGAGGTGATAATGCGCCTTGCTTGCGACCGCGAACATCTGGTGTTTATCCTTTGGGGCGCTTACGCTATCAAAAAAGGTGCGTTTATCGACCGAAATCGCCATCTTGTGATAACATCGCCTCATCCTTCGCCGCTCTCGGCATATCGCGGCTTCTTCGGCAGCCGCCCGTTCTCGCAAACCAACAACTACCTTGTGCAACATGGCATCGAGCCGATAAAATGGTGATTATGAACAGACTCTTCGCTATACTTTTTGCGGTGGCGATGGCATTTGCAACCTATGCAGCCGACACCCGAACACAAACCTTCAATTCGGCGTTCAAGACATTGCAGGTGTGTCGCGAGGATAACGAGTTTTTCCCGCCGATAATCAATCTCGACAGCGATGAGCGGATTGTAGTGTCGTTTGACGAACTCTCTGCCGATATGCGCTATATGCGCTATCGCATCGTGCATTGCGATGCCTCGTGGAAACCCTCGCAACTGGTTGAGGCTGAGTATCTCGATGGCTTCAACGAGTGTCGCATCGAGGATTATGAATATTCTTCAGCCACATTTGCCAATTATGTGCACTATCGGTTCAGTCTGCCCAACGATGAAATGCGCCTCACAGTGAGCGGAAACTATCTTGTGGAGGTGTATGACGAGGACGCGCCCGACGAGGTGCTGCTACAGGCACGCTTTATGGTGTGCGAGGGGAGCCTGTCGGTGTATCCGTCGGTAACCACCCGCACCGATGTGGATTATAACGAGTCTCACCAGCAGCTGTCGGTGAAAGTGCAGTCGAAAACCACCGCAATGGCACGTCTCGACTGGTATAACGATTTGAAGGTGGTAATCACGCAGAATATGCGTCAAGATAATGCTGTGGTGCTCACCAGCCCCAACCTCACCGAGAGCAACGGCGTGGTGTATCAGCATGTGCCGCAGCTCATATTCCCGGCGGGCAACGAATATCGCCGTTTTGAGGCTGTGAGTGTGCGCTATGCGGGGCTAAATGTCGAGAATATAGTGCATTACGACCCCTATTACCATGTGCAGCTATTCACCGACCGCTGTAGGACAGGGGAGCCGTATCTCTATGATAGCACGCAATTCGGGCGCTTCAAGGTGCGCCAAAGCGAGGTGCTCGACAGCGATGTAAATGCCGACTATATGATTGTGCATTTCGCACTCGAGGCACCGATGATGACCGGTGGAGCATATTATATCGACGGCGAATTTACCCACCATCTTTTCGACCGCAGCAATCGCCTGCAGTACAACCCCGCCACCGGGCTGTATGAGCGCGACATGATGTTGAAAATGGGTTCGTACAACTACCAGTATCTATGGGTACCGTCGGACAGCGAAACCGGCTACACCGCTCCTGCAGAGGGGGATAAGTATCAGACTGTCAATGAGTATATGGCGCTGGTGTATCGCCGCTCTCCGGGCGAGAGATATGACCGCCTTGCCGGCTTTGGTATCATCTATTCGGGGCGTTGAGCATTTAGGCTATTTCAGGAGCAGATAAGCCATGTAGCCAATGTATCCGGCTACGAAAATGGCACCTTCCCAGCGGTCTATCACGTTGTGTCGCAGCGTGAAAGAGAAGAGCACGAGCATAAGCGCCGAAACAATCATTAGTGAGTAATCGACAATATCCACACCCACCAATGCAAGCGGGGAGATGGCAGCCGCGGCACCGAGCACAAGCAGAATGTTGAAGATGTTGGAGCCGAGCGCATTGCCAAGCGCGAGTTGCGAATTGCCTTTGAGCGCGGCTATCACGCAGGTAACCAGTTCGGGAAGCGAAGTTCCCACAGCGACAATCGTGATTGAGATAACACTGTCGCTCATACCGAGAATGCGGGCAAGTTGCACTGTAGAATCGAGGAACATGTTACCGCCGTAGATGAGCGCGGCAAGCGAAGCCAGGGCAATCACGATGAGGATGGGATAGTTAAGGCGGCTCATAAGCCCCGGATTGGCAGGCTCTTCATCGTCTGTGCTGTCTTGAGGACGGCGGAACGAATAAATCATGAAAGCGATGAATGCGACAAGCATCGCCACCCCTTCGCCGCACGAAATCACATTGGTTTTGCCTCCGAAAAGTGTGTCAAACGATAGAAGTGCCAGCACTATCGATGCCAGTGCCGTTATGGGGATGTCGCGTCGCAGGTTGGCGCGGTTCACTCCAAACGGAGCAATGAGGGCTGTAACGCCGAGGATGAGCATGATATTGCAAATATTCGACCCAATCACATTGCCAATTGCCATATCGCCCATCCCTTGTAGGGCAGCGGAGATGGAAACGAACAATTCGGGGGCGGAAGTGCCCATACCCACTATGGTCAATCCGATTACGAAATCGGAAATTTTCGCTTTCTTGGCAATCGCCACCGATGAATCCACTAAGAAGTTGGCTCCTGCAAGCAGTAAAGCCAATCCTAATATTAGAAATAAATATAACATAAAGTCAAATTGTTATTGAGCAGGCAGTGAGCCACTTATCCACATTGCGCTATGGGCAACCGCCCGGTCTGTTTTGCTGTTGCAAAATTACTACAAATTATAGCAATAGGTTGTTGAATTTGCGTTAACAATACTTTATTTTTGAAGCTTGCAATGTTACTAATGTGAAAGATTCAAAACAGGGCTGAAATTTTTGCTAAATAATTTTG
>SFER01000011.1 GCA_004557195.1 Bacteroidales bacterium
GGGGCTACGCACAGCTGCAACCCCTCGCGGGGTAGCGAATTACCTCGCCTCTTGTTATCGGTGCGATGCGGCATCGCACCGGAGCTATAGGGACCAATAGACAAGCGCTGCCACCAACCCCGCTTCCACATCGCACCCTCGACTCATGACACACGACACCCCCCCCCGACACACGGGACATAAAAAAAACGCGCCGAAGGGCGCGTTTTTTTATTGCGAAGCGTTGAAAATTAGAGGATAACTTTTTCAACTACTGCGTTACCATTTACGTTTGCTTTAACGATGTAAGCACCTGCAGCGGGAGCAGCAACTTGTGAAGCGTTGGCTTCAACAACTTTTTGACCTGCCATGTTGTAAACTTCGATGCTTGAAGCCTCGTTAACAGAAATCATACCGTTGGCAACAACTACGTTTACGTTGTTTGCTTCGATACCTTCAACAGCACCTGCTTCAAATTCGAAGCCTTCTTCTGCGATAAGATAGATACCAAGACCTTCGAAGCATTTTGCAGTGAGGAGGTAGCAACCTTCTTTACCGTTTTTGTCAACGAGTTTTTGAGTGTAGATAGCGTGGAAACGAGCACCACCGTCAGAAACGAGTTCGGGGTTCATACCGTTGGCAGGGATTAACCAGATACGTTCCATTCCTTCGAATGCCATGCCTTCACCAACTTCGTTGAAAGAAACTTCGTTACCACCATTGCTACCGGTGTGTTGGTTGTTTGCAACAGCGATGAAGTTACGACCCTTGATAGAAACTTCGGCGATACCGTTAGCACCTGCTTGAGGAGCGAGGCTGATAGCGTTTTCGAATGAATCGATAACACCACCGAATGTGTCATAAAGGATAGGAGCAGCGGTGAAACCATCGATGTAGAAGAGTTCGCCTGCAAATTGGAGTTCGCCTTCGCCCATCACGATTTTAGTTGCAGGAGCGATACCCCAAGCAGTGATAGCACCTTCTTCGGGAGCGTTGAGATAGAAGTCTTTCATTTCAAAAGCAACTGCGCCTTCGAAACCACCTTTCCATTCAGTAGCACCTTTGGCGAGTTCCCAACGATATACCCAACCGCCATCGCTTGCAGCAGCTGCCATAATGATAGCGCCGGCTTCGGTACCGGTGATATCACCGATTACGTCGAAGTAGTCGATACGAGCGTTGTGTTCGCGAGGAAGAGTTGCAAACAAAGTGAGAGCACCGGTTTCGGTATCTACAGTGTAAGCCTTAACAGGAGCCAATGGGCTTTCTTCGCTAACTTCGGTTTGAGCGAAAGTAGCACCGATGATAAGGATGTGGCCGTAGGTGTCGGCGATTACGTTGTTTGCGCAAAGAGTACCTTCGAGGGGTTTACCATCAATTGTGAGTGAAAGTTCCGCACCGATTTGAGCGCCTGTAGCAGCGTCGAATTTGAGGAGTTTACCAACACCGTTGGGAGAACCTGCGAAATAAACAACACCGTTGGCAAGAGTTGCAGTACGATAGTTCTTACCACCGAGGTCGGCGTTACCGAGAGGAGTGGCAACGAAAGCGTCGTTGTCGTGGCAACGGTCGGTAATCCAAATGTTTTTACAAGTGATTGTTACGTCGTTCTTGGTAGAGGATGCATAAGTTTGACCATCTTGAACGGCTGCAAATGCGCTTGATGTTGCCATCAAGGCTGTTGCACAAAGGAGTAAACTTTTCTTCATAATAAATGAGATTTTAATAAATTAATAAATATGTGTATTTACTTTTTTTCTAATGATATTTGAATTAAGTTATCGTTTGGATTAACGGAATTGATGTTCCTGATTAATTCGTTGTAAAATTAGCAGTATATTTTGACTTGACCAAAGATTTTGATAAAAAATTTGATATTTTTCGTTAAAAAATCTTCATGTTTCGCTTTCTTGGCGCATTTCGCACCGCTCAATAGATGGCGAGCGGTGCGAGAGCGCGTGAAATGTTTTGCCCGAAGAGTTCGCGCATCGTGTTTTGCTCCTTGGTTGCCGCCTCGTCGCCGGCATAGAGCAGATAGAGGATGTGAGCCGCTACAGCCTGCTCGAGGGCGATGCGCACCATCGTAACCACCGGCGCGGGGACGCTCTCGGGTAGCGAAATTGTGAAAGTTACCAATCCGGTGTCGCGTGCGCTGTCGAGGTCGAGCGCCTCGGCGTAACCCATGAGCCGCGAGGTCGCCTCCATTATGCTCTCGAGGGCGAAGGGGATGAGCGTGGCGGTGTTGTCGAGGTCGATACGAGTGGGGCGCGCGGTGTAGGGGTCTTTGGTCGAGGCAAGCAGAGCTGCCATTGCGCTACTTTGTTCGAGAATGCGATTGATATCGAAGACGATGTCTATTTTCTTGTATTCCATAGTGTGATTAATGTGAGGGTTGTTAATACTATTATTATATAAGGTGTAATGTTGAAAGATGTTGCCGGTGTGGATGAGGCTGTGCGCTCCTCTGCTATGGCGATGACGGTGTCGCGCGTGGCGCTCTGCTCGGCAACGGCGCTACCCGAGGCTGAACGCGCCACCTTCACGCGCTTGAACGACTTCTCCACTGCACGCCCCGTGGTGTCGTATTGCACCGAGATGGTGAAAGTCTCGATTTCGGCGGTGATGCTGTCGCGGATGGTGCGCTCGGCGCGCAGCGTGTCGGCAAAGTGAGCCGCCATCTCCGTAGAGGTGGCTGTGCGGCCGCTGCGGCACGACGTCGTGAGGAGCGATGCCGCCACGATGAGCAAACTAAGCAGTCGTGGCATGATGTCGCTCCATTTTTGAGATTATACGTTGGGCATATCGCTCGCTGAGGAAAAAACCGTTGGCGCGCTCGTTGCAAAGCACGTGCGACACGGCAAGTTTGGTTGACCAACGAGGATGGCGACGCCGCGCCGCGCACACCTTGTCGTAGAAGTCGCCCCAGATGCTCGTGAGGCGCGAGCCGTCGTGGTTGGCGCGCCTATGATTGTCAAGGCTGAAGACGACACGCATGGCAGTGTCGAGCGTGAATGGGAAGACAGGGCGCCCGCACTCAATCGCCTCACGAATCATGGCGCGCCGATTGAGCGGGCGATTGTTGTCGAGATGTGATTTTACAACACTGAGATAAGACCGGTAGAGGTCGTTGTCCCTCTGCAAAATTGAATATTTACAATGTTCCATAGTTAAAGATTAAAATTGTTGATAAAATTATTGGCATTTAGCCATTAAATAAACACTACAAAAAACACACAAACTATTTTTCCACTGCAAATATACAACATATTTTGCCAATATGCAAGTAATATTACAATTATTTTTTTTGTGGGAGAGGGGGTGGATAGGCCCAATAAGCCCAATAGGACCAATAGGTTGCGATAAACGCATGGCAGCGCTGCTCACGCAGCACTGGAGGCGCGAGCGCCCCCACCCCACGATATATTTTTACATTTTTTGTGGTTACATTTTTTGTAATTACATTTTTTGTAATTACATTTGCCGTAAATTTGAACGATATGGAAACTCCCTTCATCTTTGGCAAAATTGCCACCGACAAAAACTTCACCGACAGAGAGGCGGAAACAGCACATTTGGTCCAAAATTTCACCTCTATCATCAACACCATCATCATCTCCCCAAGACGATGGGGCAAAAGTTCGCTCGTCAACAAGGCTTCGTGCATTGCGGCGAGCCAAGATGAAAAGTTGAGAGTGTGCCACCTCGACCTGTTTAACGTGCGCAACGAGGCTCATTTCTATGCCCTCCTCGCCAAAAAGGTGATTGAGGCAACTGCCGGGAAATGGGAAGAGGCAGTGGCTAACGCCAAACAGTTCCTGTCGCATATTGTTCCGAAAATTTCGATTGGCACCGACCCCACCAATGAAATCTCGATAGACTTCGACTGGGATGACACCTCACGCGACCCCGACGAAATCCTCGACCTCGCCGAAAAGATAGCCAAAGAGAAAGGGCTTAAGATAATGGTGTGCATCGACGAATTTCAAAATATCGCCGAGTTCACCGACCCGAACTATTTCCAGAAAAAACTCCGTTCGCATTGGCAACGGCACGAAAATGTGGGATACTGCCTATATGGCAGCAAAAGGCACATGATGATTGAGGTGTTTACCAACTCCTCCAAGCCGTTCTACAAATTTGGCGACCTGCTTTTCCTTAATAAGATAGACTCCCTATACCTGGTGAAGTTTTTCAAGGAAAGATTTGAAGACACCGGGAAAACAATCGACGACGATGCGGCACAGCTAATATCAACTCTCACCGACAACCACCCCTACTATGCACAGCAGCTGGCGCAGCTCTCGTGGCTGCGAACTTCCGGGAGATGCACCGTCGAGGTGGTGAAGCAGGCTCATTCCGCCCTTGTAGAACAACTCAGTCTACTGTTTGTAACCATCACGGAAACGCTTACAAATCAACAGACTGCTGTACTTAATGCCCTCTTGGCAGGTGAATCCGCTTTAACTTCCACCGAGGTGATGCACCGCTACGGAATCTCATCGGGGACGGCTGCATTTCGCGCCAAAGCCGCGCTCATCAAAAGCGACATCCTCGACGACCAGGCCGGCAAGATTTCTTTCCAAGACCCCATCTACGCCTATTGGCTGAAAACGAAGTATTTCGCCATCCCCTGAGGCGAGCGCTACAAGCTAAGAAACCAACAACGTGGCTTTTCTCTATCCCCTCTGGTCGCTCCCTCTGACGACGGCAAGGTCGCTACGCCACAAAGAAAGCAACAACGTGGCGTGCCTGCCCATAGCCCGGCACTTACGAAGTTGTGCCGGGATCACACGATACATATATAATGTGTGCCAAAGGTACACCCCCGTAGCGCTGTGGTCGGGCGCAGCGCAGAGTCCGCCTCTCCGCCAACGGCAGAGAAGATGACCAAAGGCGGACATTTCAGCCACCCCGGCAGGTGGTGGCAGCCGTGCGTAGCCCCGTATTTCGCCACGCGGGGTCGTGGCGACATGCGGGGACCGCCGATGGGCATCCCCCAAATCGCACCCCGGAGGGGTGCGGGGCTGTCGCACCCAATATAGTGTACTGTGTATCAGCGGTGTATCTCGTAGTAGTGTGGTGCGATGACAGCCTGCCACCGCCTCCGGGGTGGCATTTTCTCGGTGCACCTCCACCGTCCCCGCATGTCGCCGACACCCGTCGGCGAAATACGGGGCTACGCACAGCTGCAACCCCTCGCGGGGTAGCGAATTACCTCGCCTTGGGTCATCGTCTCCGCCGCGGGCAGAGTGGCGGTTATAGGTCCCATTCGCCCTATTCGTTGTAGCCGCCGGGGTCGCTAACGCAACGCGGTGGAGCCAAGCCCCACCGCGCTATATATTTTTACTCCTTTGCTATTTACACATTAAACCTGAAGTGCATGATGTCGCCGTCTTGCACTACGTAGTCTTTACCTTCGACGCTGAGTTTTCCGGCTTCGCGGCACGCAGCCTCGCCGCCCAGCGCTACATAATCCTCATATTTTATCACCTCGGCGCGGATGAAGCCTTTCTCAAAATCGGTGTGAATTACTCCGGCGCATTGCGGTGCCTTGGCGCCTTTGTGGTAGGTCCATGCACGCACCTCATCGCTACCGGCGGTGAGGAATGTCTCGAGATTCAACAAGCTGTAAGCCTTCTTGATAAGGCGGTTTACCCCCGACTCCTCGAGTCCGATTTCGTTGAGGAACATCTGGCGCTCCTCGTAGGTGTCGAATTCGGCAATTTCGCTCTCGGTGCGAGCCGCGATGATAAGCACCTCGGCATTCTCCTCTTTCACAGCCTCGCGCACTTGCTCGACATATTTGTTGCCCGAAACGGCTGAATCGTCATCCACGTTGCACACATAGAGCACCGGTTTGTTGGTGAGGAGGAAGAGGTCGCGGGCAAATTTTTGCTCGTCTTTAGTCTCAAAAGCGACGGTGCGGGCGGCTTTTCCCTGCTCGAGAGCCTCCTTGTATTGTCTCAGCACCTCGTATTGCATCTTGGCGGTTTTGTCGCCGCCGGTTTGAGCCTGTTTCTGCACCTTGTCGATGCGGCTCGACACTGTCTCGAGGTCCTTGAGTTGCAATTCGTAATCGATGATTTCCTTGTCGCGAACGGGGTTCACCGAGCCATCGACGTGGGTGATATTGTCGTCGTCGAAGCAACGGAGCACATGCAGGATGGCATCTGTCTCGCGGATATTGGCGAGGAACTTATTTCCAAGTCCTTCACCCTTGGATGCGCCTTTCACAAGTCCGGCAATATCGACAATCTCCACTGTGGTGGGGATTACGCGCTGCGGATTGCAAATCTCGGCGAGGCGGTTGAGGCGCTCGTCGGGCACGGTTATCACGCCCACATTAGGTTCGATTGTACAGAAGGGGAAATTTGCCGATTGAGCCTTTGCGTTGGAAAGGCAGTTGAAAAGGGTTGACTTGCCCACATTGGGGAGTCCCACGATGCCACATTGTAAAGCCATAGAATATAAGAAGTTAATTATTTTTTACATTATTGATTGTTGCGGGAAAGGATGTCGAAGGAATCCACCCAGATTTCGGCAACGGTGCGCTTTATGGCGGTGTTGTCCTCCCAGATGCGGTATCTGAGTTTCCCTTCGGCATAGATTTTGTGCCCTTTCCTGAGGTATTTTTCAGCCAACTCGGCATTTTTGCCCCACAATTTGAGGGTGTGCCACTCGGTGCGCTCGGGGAGCATGATGCCGTTGCCCAAGTCTTCGGGTGGCGTGGTGGTGGCAAGACTTATTGTTACGATCGGCTTTCCGCCGTCGTATCTCACTCCCGGGTCTTTCCCCAAGTTGCCTATCAATATCACCTTGTTGACCGACATTGCCTCTTGTTATTTACATGAGTTTTTAAGTCCTTCGATTACCGCGGTGGTGAAGCCGTTGCGCTCCATTGCGTTGAGTCCTTTGATGGTGATGCCACCGGGGGTGGTAACCTTGTCGATTTCGGTTTCGGGGTTTTCACCCGATGCCTCGAGCAATTTCACCGCTCCGAGGAGGGTCTGCATCACGATTTTCTTCGCCTGGTCGGGGTAGAATCCGAGTTCCACGCCCCCTTCGGCAGCGGCGCGGATATAACGGAGCGCGTAGGCGATGCCACACGATGCCAGCGCGGTGCCGGCACCCATCAGTCGCTCCTCCACCGGCATCGACATGCCGAGCGGTTCGAGCACCTTGAGCAGCGCGTCTTGGCGCTCTTGCGGGGTGTCCTTGAATGTAACGAAATTCACGCTCTCCATCACTGCGATAGCGGTGTTGGGGATTACCCTCACCACTCCGGCAGGCGCGATTCCGCCCGGGAGCATGGCGAGAATGTCGCTACACGACACCCCGGCGACTATCGACACCAGTGTTTGGCGCGAGAAGTCGGCAATCGGCGCGATTTCGTCGATTACCGTGGCGAGAAGCCATGGCTTCACCGCCACTACGATATAGTCGGCGCCGGCAATACACTCTGTGTTGGAGGTTGTTACGGCGATGCTCGACGAATATGCCGCCAAGCGGTCGAGTTCGCCATGACGATTGGGCGAGCTCACACTCAGCTTCACTTCGGGTTGCGAAGCGGCGATGCCGCGCGCTATCGCTCCACCCATATTTCCGGCTCCTATAATCGAAATTTTCATAACAATGATTTGAAACGTGTTAAGAACTCATCGGCGAGGGCGCGGGTGAAGCAGAGCGGCGGAAGCAAGCGGATGACGTTTGTTCCCGACGCGCCGGTGAACACGCGTTTTTCCATCACCAATGCCTTGCGAAGGTCTTTCACCGGGAAGTCAAATTCCATGCCTATCATCAAGCCAAGTCCGCGCACTTCCTTGATTTGGGGGATTTTGCGCAGTTCAGCCATGAGATATTCGCCCACCTCGCGGGCGTTTTCCACAAGGTTTTCCTCTTTCATCACGTCGAGCACGGCGATTGCGGCTGCACAAGCAAGGTGGTTGCCGCCAAATGTTGTTCCGAGCATCCCGTAGGAGGGCTTGATTTCGGGCGAAATGAGCACGGCGCCCATCGGAAATCCGTTGCCGATTCCTTTTGCCACGGTGATGATGTCGGGGCGGATGCCTGCGTGCTGGTGCGCGAAGAATTTACCGGTGCGGCCATATCCCGACTGGATTTCGTCGAGGATGAGCAGCGTGCCGGCTTCGCGGCAAGCCTTCTGTAGCCCCTGAAGAAATTCGGGAGTGGGGATGCGTATTCCTCCCACACCCTGAACGCCCTCGACAATCACTGCGGCGACATCACCCTTGGCGATTTCCGCACGGGCGGCATCGAGGTCGTTAAACGGCACAAAAGTTACATGCCCCGAGGCATTCACCGGTGCCACAATCTTCGGGTTGTCGGTAGCCTCGACAGCGAGCGAAGTGCGCCCGTGGAACGCCTTGCCAAAAGCGACGATGCGGCTGCGCCCGGTGTGGAACGATGCCAGTTTCATAGCGTTTTCGTTTGCTTCGGCACCCGAATTGATGAGGAATAGTTGGTAGTCGTCATATCCCGAGATGGCTCCGAGGCGGTCGGCAACCTGCTGCTGGAGCGAGTTGCGCACCGAGTTGGAATAGAAGCCTATCTTAGCCACCTGGGCGGATATCATCTCCACATAGTGGGGATGTGCGTGCCCTATCGAGATGACCGCGTGGCCTCCATAGAGGTCGAGATATTCATTGCCGTCGGTGTCGTAGGCGTAGCAACCTTTGCCGCGCGCAATCTCGACATCGAATAGCGGATATACATCAAAAAGATTCATTTCCTTGAGATATTTTGCGTCGTAAACTGTTAGAATGCAGAGCCTTTGAGCATGAGTCCGGTGCGTTCATGAAGCCCGAAAAGCAGGTTCATGTTGTGCACTGCCTGTCCCGAAGCGCCCTTGAGCAGATTGTCGATTACCGAGATGATGAGCAGTTTGCCATCGATTTTCTCGAGGTGGAGAAGACACTTGTTGGTGTTCACCACATCTTTCAGGTCGGGCATTCTGTCGATGACAAATGTGAAATTGTGGTCGGAATAATACTCGTCGTAGAGGCGACGTATCTCGTCGAGCTCCACAGGGCAGTCGAGATATGCCGACACGAAGATACCGCGCGAGAAACAGCCGCGCACCGGGATAAACTCTATCTCACTGTTGAAACTGTTCTGCAACTGCTTGAGCGACTGTTTGATTTCGGCAAGATGCTGGTGTCGGAACGGCTTGTAGATGGAGATGTTGTCGTTGCGCCACGAGTAGTGCGAGGTTGCACTCGGTTTCACGCCGGCCCCGGTGCTCCCGGTGATGGCGGTTACATGCACATCGCTGTTGAGCAACAGATTTTTGGCAAGTGGAAGGAGTGCCAACTGTATTGCGGTGGCAAAGCAGCCGGGATTGGCTACATGCTTGCCGCCGCGCACCACGCGCTTGCGATTGAGTTCAGGCAAGCCGTAGATGAAGTCGTGGCTGCCGTCCTCGATGCGGTAATCGGTCGATAGGTCGATGATTTTGAGTTCTTCGGGCACGGTGTTCGACTCCATGAAACGGCGTGTCTCGCCATGTGGGGTGCAGCAAAAGAGCACATCGATTTCGTCCCACTTGGTCTCGGATGTGAAGCGCAATTCGCTCTCGCCGTATAGCCCTTGATGAATATCGGCTACGAGGTTCCCTGCGTTGCTGGTGCTGTGAATCCAGCTTATCGACACATCGGGATGGTTCAACAAAAGTCGTATCAATTCACCTGCGGTGTAGCCTGCACCGCCTATAATGCCTACTCTAATCATCTCTGCTCTTTTTGTTTACGCTTTATTGTTTTTAACTTGGTTGTTGTGGAAAATCTTCATTTGGTTGCCGAGTATCTTGGTGAATCCCTTGATGTCGTCGGCTGTCCATGCCTTGTTGATTTCGCCGTATTCGCCGAAATCGGTCTTCATGAGGTCGAAATCGCTCTCTACACCCACGAGCACATAGTGGTAGGGCTTGAGGTCGATGAGCACTCTACCGGTTACATTCTCTTGCGACGATGTAAGGTATGCCTCGATGTCGCGCATCACCGGCTCGAGATACTGCGCCTCGTGGAGGAACATTCCATACCAGTTGCCGAGTTGCTCTTTCCAATATTGCTGCCACTTGGTGAGGGTGTGCTTCTCGAGCATCTTGTGGGCGGCGATGATGAGCAGCGGAGCGCCGGCTTCGAAGCCCACGCGGCCCTTGATGCCGATAATGGTGTCGCCGATGTGCATGTCGCGCCCTATCGCATAGGGATTTACGAGTTCCTCGATGCGCTGGATGGCAGCCACTTTGTTGGTGAATTTTTCGCCGTTCACCGCTGCAATTTCGCCTTTTTCAAAGTCGATGGCGAGGCGTGAGTCGCTTGTGGCGGTCATCTGTGTGGGATATGCCTCCTCGGGGAGGGTCTCGTTGCTGCGGAGTGTCTCTTTACCGCCGATGCTGGTGCCCCACAGACCTTTGTTGATCGAATACTCCATCTTCTTGAAGTCGGCTACATAGCCGTGCTCTTTCAAGTAGTTGATTTCGTAGTCGCGGGTGAGGGTCATGTCGCGTGTCGGGGCGATTATCTTGATTTCGGGCGCGAGTATCTGGAATGTGAGGTCGAAACGCACCTGGTCGTTGCCAGCGCCTGTCGAGCCGTGTGCCACTGCGGCGGCGCCGATGCTCTTGGCGTAGTTGATTATGGCGATGGCTTGGAATGTACGCTCCGAACTTACCGAGATGGGGTAAGTGCCGTTGCGAAGCACATTGCCGAAGATCATATATTTGATACTTTTCTCGTAGTACTCTTGTGTGATGTCGAGTGTGGCGTGTGCCTTGGCTCCGAGGGCGAGTGCGCGTGCCTCGATGTTCTTGAGCTCCTCGGCGCTGAAGCCGCCGGTATTGGCGATTGCGGTATATACCTCATAGCCGCAATCTTCACTTAAATATTTAACACAGAACGATGTGTCAAGTCCTCCGCTGAATGCCAGAACAACTTTCTTGTTATCCATAATTATGATATAGTGTAATAATTGTGATTAAACGATGTTTTTTTATTTCTCTTTGTGCTCCTCGGGATCGTAGAGCATTCCTGTGCACAGGCACATGTGGCGGCCGTTGCGCTGCAAGATGTCGAAATTCACACAACTCTCGCACCCTTTCCAGAATGCTTCATCGTCGGTGAGCGATGCAAATGTTACAGGTCGGTAGCCCAATTCACTATTCATTTTCATTACCGCTGCGCCCGTGGTGAGACTGAAAATCTTCGCATGGGGAAACATTTCGCGCGATAACTCAAAAATTCGTCGTTTAATTCGCGAGGCTAAGCCTATGCCTCTATACTTTTCCGCTACTATCAAACCGGAATTTGCCACAAACTGCTTGTTACTCCAACTTTCAATGTAACTAAATCCTGCAAATTCCCCATCACACAATGCCACCACGGCCTTGTGTTCAAGCATCTTCTGCTTGACATACTCGGGCGAGCGCTTTGCTATACCCGTTCCTCGAATCTTTGCAGCGCGATTGATGGTGTCGAGTATCTCATCGACATATTTCACATGCGATGCATCGGCTACAACGATTTCGATGTTCTGTGATTCGTTCATTTACTTAGTTTACCTTAAAAAATCTCTGTATATACGTTTTTAGATTGGTTCTATTGTGATGGGCAAGAACTTGGCAAATACCTGCAATGCCTGTTCGTGCGTTACATCTTCGCGAAGAATAGCAAACACAGTGTCGGCTCCCGCTATCGTTCCGAGTATCTCGGGCGTCTTACTCATGTCGATGTCGTATGCCAATCCGCTCGCATAGCCGTTGCGTGTCTTTATCACGGCTATGTTGTGCGAGAAGTTTATCGACACAAACGACGCGCTGTGATTCTTCTGTATCATCTGTCCCGACTGTAGCAATTTGTCTTGGATGTTGTTGCTGTCGGGGATGATATACATATATCCGCCCGTATCGGTGGCGACCTTGGTGATGCGGAGCATCTTGAGGTCGCGCGACAAGGTGGCTTGTGTTACCATAAACCCCTTTGTCGATAACATTTTTGATAGTTCTTCCTGGCTGCCGATGCAATTATTATTGATAAGCTCGACAATTTGTTGCAATCTGCTTTTTTTATTCTTCATATTTCTAAGATAGGTTACGCCTATGATATTTGGGTACAAATTTACTAACTTTCAATGAAAAATGCGAGAAAAAAAGAAAAAAACCTGTATTTTTATTCACACAGCCCTTTTTTTCGCCCTGTTTTTCGTTCTCCGGCCGCTTTTCGGGCGGCAACAGCTCCTCTCCCGAACCTCATCCTGCTGCCACCAGTTAATATGTGTTAAATATTTGGCAACTCCCTGTTTTTACACTTCCTTTGTGATATTAAAATGATATTAAATTAAAACTAAGAATTTTTGAACATGGAAACAAAAGAAAGAGTATTTAAAGGATTCACGATGAACGGATTCTTGGCTATTGCGATTATTCTCGCGCTTGTCGCATCTTGTGTGTGGATGTTCTATCTGGGAGCAACATCCGATGAATGGTGGTTTGCCGGCGGTGCAGCCATGATTCCGGTGTGCATCATTTTCCTCTGCGGCTTCGGGATGCTGGAGCCTAATGAGATTTATGTGATGGTGTTCTTCGGAAAATATGTGGGTACTTATTCCAAAAACGGATTTTTCTGGACCAACCCTTTCCTTTCAACTAAAAAGCTCACCCTGCGCGCCCGAAACCTCGATGTGGAGCCTATCAAGGTGAACGACAAGGTGGGCAACCCCATCATGATTGGCTTGGTGATGGTGTGGAAACTGAAAGATGCCTACAAGGCTATGTTTGAGGTGGATGCACAGAGTGCCGAGCTCACTTCGGCTAAGGCGCGCATGAACGAGCTCCAAAAGTTTGTGCGCATCCAGAGCGATGCCGCGCTGCGCGTGGTGGCGGGGCAGTATGCCTACGATGACACTTGCGACGCCTCGCAACTCGATAAGGATGAGCTCACTCTCCGCTCCGGTGGCGATGAAATCAACGTGCAACTCGAGCACAAGCTCAATGAGCGTCTCGCCATGGCGGGCATCGAAGTGGTGGAGGCTCGCCTCAACTATCTCGCCTACGCTCCCGAGATTGCCGCCGCTATGCTCCGCCGCCAGCAGGCTGCCGCTGTGGTGTCGGCTCGCGAAAAGATTGTGGAAGGTGCTGTGAGTATGGTGAAACTTGCCCTCGACAAACTTGCGGTTGAGCAAATCGAACTCGATGAGGAGAAGCGTGCCGCTATGGTGAGCAATCTCCTCGTGGTGCTCTGCTCCGACGAGTCGGCTCAGCCTGTGGTGAATGCCGGAACCCTGAATCACTAATTAACCGAGAGCCCGGCCCCCCTCTCCGCTCTCCACTCCCACTCTAAAGATATGGACAATAACAAGACAAAGAGTTTCGTACTTCGCATCGATGCCCGCACTATGGCAGCGGTGGAAGCCTGGGCTGCCGACGAGTTCCGCTCTACCAACGGGCAACTCCAATGGATTATCGCCGAGGCGCTGCGTCGCTCCGGTCGCCTAAAGCCCAAAGAGAAGCCCAAAGAGAAACAGAAGTAATACCCCGCTTCAAAATAAGGAGGCTGTGCTCAATCACCCGAGCACAGCCTCCAACTCTATTATTAACCGATTGTATGAAGTTCTATCTCACTACAATCTTCTTGGTGATGGTGGTGTGGGCATTGCCGGCGCGGAGGATATACGCTCCGGGGCAGAGGTCGAGGTGGATTGCCTCGACATTGGCGTGGCGTGCCACGAGCGCGCCCGAGAGGTCGTAGATTTCAACGGTTGCGGCGGTGTCGCTAAACGATACGCGTCTGCCGTTCTGGGTCATGCCGAGGGTGTCGCCCGAAATGCTCGAAACGCCTGCGCCGAGGTCGATTTGATATGCCGCCATGCCGTTGCCGGGCACGTAGAGCACTATCACTGCCTGCTTGTCGGATGTTACGACATGCTGTGCTACTGCGCCCATCACTGTGGCGCTCACGTTGCCGAAGCCTGCTGCCGGGAGGGTCCAGTTCCCCACGAGCGAGGCGGTGGTGAGGCTGTAGGTGGCGTCGGTCGATACCACGTTGTAGCGGAAGCCGAGGTCGTCGCTGTGGTCGCTGAGCGGATACACCACATAGTGGGCGTCGTCGAGGCTGAAGTAGTCGCCGCCGTTGGCGTTATAGGTCTTCGGGAAGAGTTCGCTGTCGGCGGGGAGGCTGTTGACGATGCGTCCCGATTCGAAGTCGTAGCAAGCGAGGGCTGTGTTGCCGCCCACAACGAAGATGCGCTCATCATCCACCGGTATCACGCGCGGCGCGATGCCGATGCTCGATGCCGATGCCGGGGAGAATTCCCTGAGCGTAGTGGTGGCGGTGCTTTGCAGAGTGCCGCCGCTGTAGGTCCAGCGATACACTTTGTTGCTGTTTGCCACTGCGGCATAGAGCACGAAGTTGCCTGCTGCGACATCGCCGGTTACGGCGCAGTGGTCGATGCGCGCGCTTTCGGTGGTGTTGACGCTTGCAGCGCGGGTGGTGCTGCCGTCCTCAAGGTTCACGAGCGAGAGGATTAGGGCATCGTTGGCTGCGTTGATTGTGAGGTTGCTCACGCACACATTGCCTTTGCTGTCGGTGATTACGTCGTTCACAGGCATGTAGCGTGCGTTCACGTTCTCATCGAGGGTGATTGTGCCGATATTTTCGCCCGAGAAGAGGTCATATTTGCGCAGGAGGGTGGCGGTGGTTGACGATGCGCTTTCGCGTTCGCTCAAGAGCACCATGCCGCCGGCTATTGCCATGCCGCGGTTCATCGCGCCGTTGTTGTTCTGGGTGAAGTTGTTAAATTCGCTCTTCACCGAGCGCATCCACAGGTTGGTGAGGGTGGCGCGGGGCGAGGTGTATTCCGCCGGGTCTTTTTTCACAATATAGCCGTCTTCGTAGTCGCCGGTGGGGAGGTTGGACACGGTGAATCGGCGCACTTCCGAGCTGTTGTCGGTGTAAATGGCGCCGCTGGTGAGCACGCGCCAGTAGAAGGCGCCTGTGCCGAGCGATTTCACT
This sequence comes from Bacteroidales bacterium, assembly GCA_004557195.1. Taxonomy (GTDB): domain Bacteria; phylum Bacteroidota; class Bacteroidia; order Bacteroidales; family Muribaculaceae; genus W0P31-042. The sequence continues at coordinate 15,006 of SFER01000011.1, forward strand.
GCCACTTTGGCTTGCAGGTTGCTGCCGGACGCTGTCCCTTCGCGCTCGGTTACCACTTGTGCAAACGAGGCATCTACGGCTATCTGCAATTTGCTTGCCGGTGCGCCGTTTTGGTTCCACACAAAGGTGATGTTGTCGCAGAAGTCTTCGTCGGCTGCCGGCGAGATGAGGGAGGCGGCGGGTGCGGGGTCTTTCACCGGTGTGGTGAAGGTTTCCACGTCGCTCACCGATTCAAGACAGCCGGGAACGCTGCATTTCACGCGCCAATAATACACTTTCGATGGCGCAAGGGCGGTGAGGTCGAGCCCTTCGACGGTCGCGGTGTTGCAACCGTGCGACACTACGGTCTGCCCGAAACTGTTGTCGGCGGCGATTTGCAGGGTGTAGCTGCCGTTTTCCACTGCGCTCCACGCAAATTTGCCATACCATTCCACTTTGGCGCCTTTAACGGGCGATTGAAGTGTCACTTTTGGCGATGTCTCGGTGGCGATATTGGTTACCGAGGGGGCAAATTCTTTTCCGAGTCCGGTATAGACGCACACTGCATACCAGTAGTTGCCGGTGGCTGCGTCGGGGAGGGTGTAGCTCGGCTCGTAGGTGATGCCGAGGAGGTATTGGTTGCTGATTCCGTCGCCGTCGGCCGATTGTGCTTGCTCAAGGGTGAGCGAGGCGGGTACGGCATACACGGTGTATTTGAGCAGCTCGCCGTTGTCGGCGCGGTCCCATGTGAGGGTGTTGCCACTCTGCACGAGGTGGGTGGGCGCGCTGTATTCTTTGGTCGAGCGCCATGTGATTTCGGGGGCGAGGGCGGGGCGTTCAAATTCGTTGCTCTTGAGCCATGCGCCGAAGCCCGATTTCAGCGGTCCCGAGATAAACGCTTGGCGGAAGAACACGCAGCCGGGGGCGTTGTTTTGTGTGTATTGGCGCGAGAGTTCCATCTGCGCGCCATATTCTTTCCAGTTGCTCTCGGTGTTGCTGCTGCTCAGTGCCGAGATGCTGTGGCTGGCGTAGTGGTGGCGGTTGAAGTGTGCCGCGGTCTCGCTCCACCACTTGGTGAGGGGTCCGAAGGGGGCTGTGGAGTGGGTGGTAGCCCAGTAGATTTGCGGTGAGATGTAGTCGAGCGAACCGTCGTGCACCCATGCAATCGGGTCGCTGTAGATGTCGCTATATTGCCAGTCGCTTGCGCCTATCGACGGCGGATTGATGCCGGCTGCGCTGGCGCCGTTCTTGGCTACGCCTGCGGGCGATATGCCGAAGCGTGCCTCGGGGCGGGTGGCTTTCACGGCGTCATACACTGCCTGCACCATCTTGTTCACATTGGCGCGGCGCCAGTTGCCGATGGTCATGGTGGTGCCGCTGTCTTTGTAGAGTTGGTAGTCGGCTGCCGACGAGGTTTCTGCCATGCCGTTGGGGTAGAAGTAGTCGTCAAACACGATGCCATCCACTTTGTAGTTGGCGCATATCTCTTTGGTTACATTCACTATGTGGTCTATTACGCTCTGCAAGCCGGGATTGAGGCAGGTGAGCGAACCTTCGGTTACGAGCATCCCGGAGTTGCGAAATTCCATGTCGTAGCTGGTGCTCCAGTTGTTGGAGGCGGAGGAGGACCAGCGGTAGGGGTTGAGCCACGCGTGCAACTCGATGCCGCGCTTGTGTGCCTCTTCCACTGCAAATGCAAGCGGGTCCCACCCGGGGTCGGTGCCGCGGCTCCCCGACAGATACGACGACCACGGAACGTAAGACGATTTGTAAAAGGCGTCGCACATGGGGCGCACTTGGAAGAATGCTACGTTGAATCCATCGTTTTTGAGCGATTCGAGCAGTTTCACCAGGGCGGCTTTCTGCTTGGCTTGTGCGTCGGCGCTTGTGCCGTAGATGGCGTTGCCCGAGTCGTCTTTGGGCCAGTCGAGAGCCCACGCTGTCGATATCCAAGACCCTCTAAATTCCCTTTTTGGGGCGGCGGCGTGCATTATCGAGAATACTGTGAGCAGTGCCACCGTGATAATTGTGATTTTTTTGTACATGTTGTTTTTATGGTACGGCGCAGTGTTTTTCTCCTGAATTGGTGGCGCGCGCCGCTTGACTCGCCCCAATTCCGGGACAAAATTAGTGCAAATGAGAGGAATATCAAAATAAAAACGCAGTTTTTAATTTTGTATTCCCGAATGTAGCCTAATTTATCTAAAATTAACTTATTTCCGCCAATTCTCCAAATCGCCTTCCGTTATGCCGATTTCACCCGAAAAATAGGACAATTTTTCCTACTTTTAGCCTAATATTTCATTTTGCTATCACACCTATAATATATATCTTTGCACACGCAAAATTCAACTCTATGGCTAAACGCTTGTTTCCTATATTTTTCGCTCTCTGCCTCGCTATCGGTGCCAACGCGCAGATTGTCGCCGACGACGATAACGCGTTCGTTGCCGATTCGCTCCTACGGGCTTGCGATAATATGCCATATTTCACTCTCTACAAGGACAATTATTTCACTGTCGGAACCAATCTCGGCGGACCCATCACGAGCAAAAACAGCGATGTGAAGTTCCAACTTTCTATCGCGCAGCGCCTCACCAAGAGCACGCTCCCTTTCAACACCTATCTCTTCCTGATGTACTCGCAAAAGTGCTTTTGGAACGTGTTTGAGGAGTCGCTCCCTATGCGCGACCTCAATTTCAACCCCGGTATCGGTCTGGCGAAGTGGCTCATCGTGAAAAATCGCGTCATCGGCAAGGCTACGATGCTCATCGAACACGAGTCTAACGGCCGCGACGGCGACGATTCCCGCTCCTGGAACCGCATCACTTTCGGCGCGAGCATCTACATCGACCCCAATGTGATGATTTTCGGCAAGGTGTGGATTCCTATCATCGACGGGCAGAACAACAAGGATATCCTCGACTATTGCGGCATCTATTCGAGCGGTCTGTCGGTTACAAGCCCCAACAAGCGCTTCGGCTTCACGGTGATTACAACCAAGCGAAAGGGGTGGCGGCTCAGCTACAACACCACCGTCGAACTCAATTACCGCATTTTCCGCGGCGAGAACCAATATTTCTTTGCGCAATACTACAACGGCTACGGCGAGGGGCTCCTCGACTACAACCAATACCATTCCCGCTTCCGCGTGGGGCTGGTGATTAAGCCGCAGTTTTTCAGCGACTTCTGATTCCCCCTCCTACACTATCTTCCTGAACAGCGTGTCAAACCGCTCAAAGTCCACATTCGCGTCGGGTGTCATCATCCGGCACAGCGGCAGGTCGCGATACATCGCCGCCACAAGCGAGAATGTGCTCGGCGGACCCACAAGGTAGTCACATTCCGACAGCATACACAGGTCGTCGGCTGCTCCGCCGCGCAGGTTATACACCTCCCGGCATCCGGTGAGCTGCCTGAACCGCTCCTCATCCACGCCGGGGTCGTTGGTGGAGAGAAACACCGCCACCTTGCGCCCGCCGAGGCTCTCGAGTATCGCTTTGATATATGCCGCATACACTTCGTCGCCGTAGCAGTACCTGCCGCCCATCCATCGGGCGTAGTCGCCGCGCCTGATGTGCACGCCGAGGCGCAGCGTCTCCCCCTGCGGCGCGATTTCCTGCATCCGAGCCTTTACTGGGGCGGTAATCGCCTCCTTGATGGCAAACATATCGGTGATTTCGCCCCGATATTTCAAAAACAGGTCGTAAAAACGGGCATACCACCCCTGTGCCACCACATGGCGGTGCTTCTCGAGCCGCTTGGCGAGCGCGTCGGGGTCGCACCCCTCCTCAAAATCCACCACCGGCAGCAAGCCGAGTCCAGCGCCCCATTTCCCGGCGAGATACATCGCAAAATTGTGATGCCGGCTCTCGCTGATAGCGAAAAACGGATACTTATAGGCGAAGCGCATCGACACAGTGGCGCGTCCATGCTCCCGTCCCCAGGCATACAGATGCCCATATTGCAAGATGTTGTTACACATCTGTCCTTTGTCTCTAACAAATATCATAAATTACAAATTAAAATCATTCCAAGCGATGCTCCCCCGCGCTGCCCGAGCAGCGCCATAGAGCACACGCGCCTGTCAAGGCGCGCCCGCCGAGTGCTCCGATTGCTCCGCGACCCCCGCGCTGCTTACGCAGCGCAGCGCCACCAGGCTTTAGAAGTAGCGTTCCTTCCACATCCCGGCGAGGTACTCCTCCACGGGCAATATCGCTATCCCGTCATCGGTCTTGCGCGGTTGATTGTCGTGCGACAGGCAGATGCGCTTCACCTCGGGATACTCCTCGCCAAACGCCCTCAGCCCCTTCAGGTGCCGATTTTGCACCTCGTTGCACGATTTCACCTCTATGGCACACACCGGATTGTGTGTGTAATTGTCTATTATCACTATATCCACCTCAAAGCCCGATGCCGAGCGCCAATAGGTCGCCGCAAGTCGACTCCTTTTATATGTCAAATACGCTATCACCTCCTGCACCACCAGATGCTCCAAGGCATGACCGTAATCGGTGCTCCCCGGCTCCAAATCTCTACGATGGGTGAGGTAATTCACTATCCCCACATCAAACAGATAGAATTTCGGCGCCTGTATCGACCGCCTTTTCACGGTTTTGGTGAATGCCGGCAGTGTGTAGCCGAGAAGTGTCTCCTCGAGTATCGAAAAATACTCCTTCACTGTGGGTGCGCTCACTCCACAATCCTGCGCCACGTTCTTATAGTTGAGTATCTCGCCGTCGTTTATCGCCGCTATCTCGAGAAAACGGCTGAATGTGCCCACGTTGCGTGTCAGAGCCTCGGCTTTGATCTCTTCTCGCAGATAGTCGCCGACATACGACTGTAGCCGCAACTCGGCATTCTCCACAAGATAATGCCGCGGAAGCATCCCATTGTTTATCGCCCGCGAGAGCGAGAAATCGGGTATCTCGGCGCTCACAAACGGGAACAATTGCTGCCTTATGGCGCGCCCGCCGAGCAGATTTGCCCCGCAACGGCGCAGTTTGCGCGCGCTCGAGCCACTCAATATAAACCGGAACCCCTTTCTCGATATGAGCCAATGCACTTCGTCGAGCAATTCCGGTATTTTCTGTATCTCATCTATTATTACAACGGTGCTGCTGTCTGCCATCTCGAGCTCTTGCCGAAGCATCGCCGGCTTACGCCGAAATCGCTCATATAGGTCCGATTCCAGCAAATCATAATACTTCGCATCCCGAAATTGCTCCATCAGCATTGTGCTTTTTCCCGTTTGCCTTGCGCCCCACAGGAAAATGCTATCCTCTGTAAACTCCCTAAGATTCAATATTCTTTCTATCATAACTCACTATCGCTCATTTTCAGCGTTTTACAAATGACAATCTAAAACTCAACTTTATTTTATCATGATAAAATAAAGTTCAACTTTACATTATCATGATGCAAATATAATACTAAATTGCCAATTTGCAAAAAAAACACTGAATTTTGTGCGCTGCCGAAGCAGCGCAATGCCGCAAAGCGGCAACCCTGATCATAACCCGGTACAACGTAGTTGTGCCGGGCTTGCGCCAAGAGATAGATGGCAAGCGTGCCAACGGTACGCCCCTCGCTACCACCTCAGCACCACAGGAGCGTACCTTCGGCACGCATCCTGTGGGGGTATCCACTCCACCCCGGCACAACTGCGTTGTACCGGGTTATGATCAGTTGCACCCACTTCGGGGTGCTCCACGCGCTGCGTAAGCAGCGCACACCACCGCCATCGCCATCGAGCGCTGCCTATGCAGCGCAACCTATTGGCCCTATCACCCCCATCGCGCCGCCGCCAATCCGGGCGCTGCGCAGCAGCGCACGGCAGCGCTAATCGCTGCCGAAGCTGCGCTCAAACGCCTCGCGGCTCCCCGCGAAGACGTTGTAGTCCACGTCGCCGCTCACGCCGCCCACGCGCCGCGTGTGGCTCGCCTGCCATATCTGCCACTCTATCTCTTCCGGTGGTCGATACGCCAGACGGCATATCCACAGCGGATAGTCGCTGAACCACTCCCGGACATACTTGTGATAGCCGTTCATATTGGTGTAGAGCATCACGGTCTCGCCGCGCTCCTCCAGGTAACTTATCATCTCCTCCAGGCGCACCACCACCATCTCGGGCGACACTTCGGGGTTGCCGTCGTCCTCTACATCTATCACCAGGGGCAGGTCGAGACGCTTCCCCTCGATGCTCTGCAGCAGGTTGAGCGCCTGCATCGTCCCGTTCATGTCAAACCGGAAGAAATGGTACGCCCCCACCGCAAGTTCGGCGGCGCGAGCCCCGGCATAGTTCGCCTCCCACATCCGGTCTTTGAACGACGCCCCTTCGGTAGCCTTGATAAACACAAACGACACACTGTCTTCCGCCACCCGGGCGAAATCCACCGCGCCGTTGTGTGCCGACACGTCGATGCCAGCCACGGGATAACGTCCGCGGCTCACGTCGCCGCGCTGGAAGTAGGCGATACGCACAGCCCACACGAGCAGCACCGTCAGAATCACGAGGAGCACCCCCATGGTCCCGCCGACCCACCACTTCAGCGATATGTGTCCTTTCTTTTTCACAGCCCCAAAGTTACAAAATATCCCACAATCTCGCAAGATGCGCAAGCCGCAGCGATAGGCCCAATAGGGATAATAGGCCCAATAAGCCCAATAGGCAAGCGCTGCCCGAGCAGCGCCACCACACCGGCATCGCTGACGCAGCGCCACCACCGCCACCCCGCGCGCTGCCTTAGCAGCGCAACGCCCCACCGCCTGTCGCCACCCATTCGCCCCATTGGCCCTATCCCCACGCGCTGCTCACGCAGCGCACAACACCGTCTGTCGCCACCTATTGGCCCCATTGGCCCTATTGGCCCTATCCCCGCGCGCTGCCTAAGCAGCGCCCCCCCCATAACCCCATAACCCTATAACCTGCGCTGCACAGCAGCGCTCAGCAGCAGAAGCCACAAAGTGGCGTGCCCGATCATAACCCGGTACAACGCAGTTGTGCCGGGGTGGGTGGATACACCCACAAAATGCGTGCCAAAGGTACGCCCCTCGGCCGGGGTGGGTGGATACACCCACAAAATGCGTGCCAAAGGTACGCCCCTCGCTACTTGCAAACCCCCTCGCTACAGGAGCGTACCTTCGGCACGCACCCGGGAGGGGAGGTGCCAATCCCGGCACAACTGCCGTTGTACCGGGTTATGATCAGGGTTGCCGCTTTGCGGCATTGCGCTGCCCCGCAGCGCCCCCTAACCCCATAACCCTATAACCGCGCTGCCCCGAAGCGCCCCCCATAACCCCATAACCCTATAACCTGCGCTGCGAAGCAGCGCAACGCAGCCACAAAGTGGCGTGCCCGATCATAACCCGGTACAACGCAGTTGTGCCGGGGTGGGTGGATACACCCACAAAATGCGTGCCAAAGGTACGCCCCTCG
>SFER01000185.1 GCA_004557195.1 Bacteroidales bacterium
GAGAAATGGCATCGCCGTAGATTTTGGCGATGTCTGATTTCATCGTTAGCACAGGATTGCGAAATATCGACATTGTGAGCGGAGACATCGTTTTCCAAAAGTTGACCGAGGCAAGGAAAGATGACGAGAATCCGGCAAAACCCACTTGAATATCGTCGCTCACTTCATGAATCTGCATGAATGTTCCGGGAATCATAATGATAAAATCATTCTCCTTTAGTTCACGCTCCCATAGGTTGATGGTAGCTTTTGCGGTGCCTTTGACAACGTAGGCAAAGATGCACGCATCTATTTTGCAAGGAAATTTTCCGTAATAGTTAAGCAGCGATGCTGTGATATTGTCATATACTATGAAATCTACAGGTAAATCGAATAGCGGCATTTTTTGTGTAGTGGTGTCGCTAAATAGTTCTATTTGTGCCATACTAATAAAATTTTGTGCAAAGTTACCAATTATCATTGTATAAATCAAGATAATCGATAAATTTGCACATCGATTTCAACAAATTCAGTATCGTTTAAGACAGTTTTTTGTCTTCTAAATTAAAACCGCGCAAGAATTCATCCGACGACATACGTTTTTTTCCGGCAAGTTGAAGGCTGAGGATTTCAATAAAACCATCGGCACACGCGATTTTTATCGTGTGCTTGGTATATTCAATCGTCCCGGGTGCAACCGGTGATGATTGAAATTTCTCGGGATGAGATGTCTTGAACACTTTGAATTGATATTCGGTGCCTTGAGCATCGACAAGCGCACTCCATGCGGCAGGATATGGCGACAATCCGCGAATATGGTTATACACCTCCCAAGATGTCTTATTCCAGTCGATACGACAATCTTCTTTGAAGATTTTAGGTGCAGGCGTAGGTTCCTCTCCTGCGGTGAGCAATTTTTCCTGTTCTATAGGCTTGACTGTTCCGGCAAGGATTGCTTCGACGGTTTCAAGGACGAGCGATGCACCAAGGTGCATAAGCCGGTCATACACAGTCTCCACATCATCGTCGATTTCTATTGGCACAGCAACTTGTTGAATGATGTCGCCGGTGTCGATTTCGTGCTTCAGGAAAAATGTAGTAACACCTGTCTCTGTCTCACCATTCATCACTGCCCTATTTATAGGCGCGGCTCCGCGATATTTGGGGAGGAGGGAGGCATGGAGGTTGAAAGTGCCCATCGGTGGCATAGACCACACAATTTCGGGTAGCATCCTAAATGCTATCACAATCTGCAAATCGGCATTCAGCGAGCGTAATTCTTCGACAAATTCAGGCTCTTTAAGGTTGGCGGGTTGCATTAATTTCAAGCCGTGGGCAACGGCATATTGTTTCACGGGAGATTCTATCACCTTATGCCCTCTCCCACCGATTTTGTCGGGCATTGTAACAACACCAACGATATTATATCCACCCGAAACCAATGCGTCGAGACTTTCAACGGCAAATTCGGGTGTTCCTAAAAAAACGATTCTTAATGACTCTTTATTCATATATTCAACTTTTAATCATCGCAATAGTGCTTGAGCACACGGCGATAGGAATTAAAGATTTTTGATTTGGAAACAAATCCAACGTAAGTTCCATCCTCCTCGACAACAGGCAAATTCCATGCCGCAGTGTCATCGAATGTCTTCATCACCTTCTCCATGGTGTCGCCAACGACTATTTAAGCAGGAGGCATACTCATAAATTTGCGAACATACAATTTGCGATACAAGTCGGGGCGGAACATGATGTTTCGGATGTCGTCGAGCAACACAATGCCGATAAGTTTATCATCCTTGTCGAGCACCGGGAACAAGTTGCGATTACTCTTTGATATTGTATTCACCATATCTTTGAGCGACATTTCGGGGCTCACGGTAAGAAAATCTTTCTCGATAACGCTGTCCATTTTGAGCAAAGTGAGGACAGTTTGGTCTTTTTGGTGAGTGAGCAACTCGCCACGCTGAGCAAGACGCATTGTGTAGATGCTAAAAGGCAAGAACACCTTAATGGTGACATAGGCAATAGTGGAAACGATGAGAAGCGGGAGAAAAAGATCATAACCACCGGTCATTTCGGCAGTGAGGAAGATAGCCATCAATGGCGCGTGCATTACACCACTCATCACACCCGCCATTCCCATAAGTGCAAAATTCTTGGTTGACAAAGGGGTGTCGAGTATGCCCAGGTTGTTAAGGAGATAGGCAAAGAAGAACCCGGCAATACATCCCACATAAAGCGATGGTGCAAAAGTACCACCCACTCCCCCACCTCCATTGGTGGCACTCGTAGCAAACACTTTACTTAGGAGAATCATTCCAACCACCGCAAGCATCACCCACACGTGATCCCGGTAGCCATAGAAAATCGAACCTTCAACAAGGCTGCTCACATCGCCATTGAGCAAAGATGTAATAAAACTATAACCCTCGCCGTAGAGCGGTGGAAAAAGGAAGATGAGCGAACTAAGGATTCCGGCACCGAGAGCGAATTTTAGCCACGGATTGGACACTTTCTTGAAAATATTCTCCATCATGTTCATCATCTTGGTGAAATAAAGTGAAACAAATCCACAAAAAACACCGAGAAGGATAACAAACGGAATGCGCTGTGTTATAAATGGTTCGCTTTGCGAGAAGAAAAACTCAAAATCATATCCGGTGAAGATATATGCCACCGTAGCGCCACTAATTGAGGCTATAAGCAACGGCATAACCGAGGCTGCCGTTAAATCGAGCATAAGCACCTCGACAGTGAACAACATTCCCGCAATTGGGGCTTTGAAGATGCCGGCTATACCCGCCGCAGCGCCACATCCCACGAGAATCATCAACAATCGCGGCGATAGGCGGAAGAAACTTCCCAAATTACTACCTATCGATGCCCCTGTATATACAATAGGGCCTTCGGCTCCCACCGAACCACCAAAACCGATTGTCATAGAACTGGCGACAACCGAGGAATACATATTGTGGGGCTTTAGTCGGCTTTTCTTCTGTGAGATAGCATACAACACCCTGGTGACACCATGCGAAATATTGTATTTCACCACATATCGCACATAAATCATAGTGAGCAAAATGCCCACGATAGGACTTATCAAATACAAGTAGTTCCCTTCATTGATTTGAATGTGTGAGGTTATCATTGCAGCTATAAGGTGTATCAACCATTTTAGCAGCAAGGCGGCAAAACCGCTCACCACACCGGTAACAAGAGCAAGCCACAGAAGAAATGTGCGCTCGCTTATATATTTTTCTCTCCATTCGAGAATCCGGAGTATCCAGTCAACTTTATGTGGGTCGAATGATTGTTCTGTTGAATTTTGATTATCCATATTCTACAAGCCTTTCCCGGTTATTACCGTTTTCACTGTGTAAATCAATATCTTGATGTCGTTGATTAGCGACATATTCTCAATATAAATCAAGTCATACTTTAATCTTTCGACCATCTCTTCAACATTGACGGCATAGCCATATTTCACCATTCCCAAGGATGTCAATCCGGGGCGCACCTGGTGCACGAGAGCGTAATATGGGGCTACTTGCAATATTTGGTCGATATAATACTGACGCTCCGGGCGCGGCCCTACAATCGACATATCGCCTTTAATAACATTGATAAATTGAGGCAGCTCGTCGATTCTATATTTACGCATGAAAGCGCCGAACGGAGTTATGCGGCTATCGTCTTTGCTCGACAACTGCGGAATGCCGTCTTTCTCGGCATCGCAGCGCATCGAGCGGAACTTAATAATGTTGAACACCTTGTTTCTATATCCCACACGTTCCTGGAGGTAGAACACAGGTCCGGGGGAAGAGATTTTGATGATTATCGCTACAATGATAAAGAACGGAATGAGAATTATCAATGCGATAAGCGACAAAATAACATCAAAGAAACGCTTTATGTTCTTGGCACACTCGGATAAACCACTTCCCGAAATGTCGATAAACGGC
>SFER01000186.1 GCA_004557195.1 Bacteroidales bacterium
TGCAGGAAGTCGAGGCTATGATCAAGGCTACAAAGGATGAGGAACGTCGCGAGTTCGAAGGCATCGAGATGGTTTCTACTGCTTCTCCTGAAGGCGCATATACTCTCAATGAGCGTCTTGCTGACAAGCGTGAATCTGCTTCTACTAAGTATCTTCAGAAGATGCTCAAGAAGGCTAAGATGGAAGGCCAGATCACTCCTGAGCAGGTTGCCGAGAACTGGGAAGGTTTCAAGGAGCTCGTTGAGCAGTCTAACCTCCAGGACAAGGCTCTCGTTCTAAATGTTCTCGCTCGTATCAGTGATCCTGAGCAGCGCGAGCAGGAAATCCGCAACCTCTCTGCTGCTTACAAGGAGCTTGCCGATGACATCCTCCCACAGCTCCGTTACTCTAAGGTTACCGCTACTGTCAAGAATATCGGTCACACCGACGACGAGATTCTTGCTCTGGTAAACAGCGACTCTCAGGCTCTCACTCTCGAGGAGCTCCTCTATGCTGCCAACCTCGTTAAGGAGAACAGCAAGAAGGTCGAGATTCTCAAGATTGCAGACAAGAACTTCCCACAGGATCTCCGTGCAAAGAACAACATTGCCGACATCTGTTATAAGGAAGGCAAGTATGCCGAGGCTGCCAGCATCTGGAAAGAACTCGCCAAGAAGAATGGTGTAGAACTCGTTATGGCTCCCGATGCAGTGTGCTGCGAAGACCTCGATTTCGGCACAATGACAATTAAAGAAGGTGCAAAAATCGAAGTTTATCCTTCAAATGCAATTCCTGCCAACATGGAAGGACTCGACGCAGGTCCGGAGGCACAAAAAGCATTTGCCGAAGCAATCAAAGGCTGCAAGACTATCCTTTGGAACGGTCCTGCCGGCGTATTTGAATGTGACGACTTCACTGCAGGCTCACGCGCAATTGGCGATGCAATCGCACAAGCAACTGCCGAAGGCGCATTCTCGCTCATCGGTGGTGGCGACTCTGTAGCTTGCTGTACCAAATTCGGCTTGACCGACAAGGTTTCTTACATCTCTACCGGTGGTGGCGCACTCCTCGAGGCAATCGAAGGAAAAGTGCTCCCGGGTGTAGCTGCAGTTAAAGGCGAATAATATTGTAAAACTACATAACAGGAGGTCGGCTATGTCGGCCTCCTTTCATAATTTTTCAAGCATCACCCCCTAAAACAACAAGACAATCTTAATACGCAACTTTTTAACTAAATTTATTTACCATTAATCCTCATTAAGCATTTAATTTGCAGTTATCTAAAGATATTTAGCTAAATTTGCCCGATGCAATAAAATGCTCGCGCATCGTTGCATAACTATGTATTTTTGATTTTTTTAGTTACTATATAATCTTAAATTAAATTATGGCAGACAAAAAAGAAAAACTGTTCGACCAATTCCCTCCGGTGTCAACCGAAGAGTGGCGCGCTAAAGTCGAAGCCGACCTTAAGGGTGCCGATTTCAACAAAAAGTTGGTTTGGCGAACAAATGAAGGTTTTAATGTACAGCCGATGTATCGTGCTGAAGACATCAAAGATCTTAAAACCACCGATTCTCTCCCCGGAGAGTTCCCCTATGTGCGTGGTACACGCACCGACAACGACTGGGCAATTTGCCAGGAAATTGTTGTTGATAATGTAGCAGAAGCCAACGCCAAAGCCCTCGACATCTTGGGCAAAGGCATCACAGCCATCGACTTCGTAATCTCTGACGAGAATGTCGATTTCGCAGCCCTCCTCGCCGGTGTGGATGTGAAGAAAGTGCAAGTGAATGTACGTTGCTGCCCCGGCAAGGCTGTTGCTGTAGCCAAAGCATTCGTTGCTTGCATCAAAGCAGCAAAAGCCGAAGAAGAATTTGTCGGTGCTCTCTATTTCAATCCTTTCAAGCGTCAACTCAAACATGGCGCACAATTCCCCAAAGACATCAAGGAAGTTGCCGTTGAATTGCTCGAAGTGGTTAAGGATGTGAAGAAACTCAGAGTTCTCTCTGTTGACTCTTACCTCCTCGGCAACGCAGGCGCTTATATCTACCAAGAGCTCGGTTACGCTCTCGCTTGGGGTAACCAATGGATGGAAACCCTCACCGAGGCAGGCGTTCCTGCAGGTGAAGTGGCTAAGCGCATCGTCTTCAACATGTGCGTTTCTTCAAACTATTTCATGGAACTCGCTAAATTCCGTGCCGCTCGCATGCTTTGGGCTCAAATCGTTAAGCAATATCAACCTTGCTGCGACTGCGCTACCAAGATGTGGGTTCACGCCATCACAAGCGAATTCAACCAAACTATCTACGATGCCCACGTTAACCTCCTCCGCTCGCAAACCGAAGCAATGTCGGCTGCACTTGCAGGCGTTAACGCCATCACCGTAGTTCCGTTTGACAAGCAATACAAGATGCCCGACGACTTCTCAGAGCGTCTCGCTCGCAACCAACAACTCCTCCTCAAGGAAGAAAGCCACCTCGACAAAGTTATCGACCCTGCCGGTGGTTCCTACTATGTTGAAACACTCACCGTTTCGATTGCCAACGAGGCTTGGAAATTGTTCCTCAATGTAGTTGAAGAAGGTGGTTTCGAGGCTATCCTCAATGCAGGCAAAGTACAAGCAGATGTTAACGCAACTGCCGAAAAACGCCACACCGACGTTGCTCGCCGCAAAGAAATCCTCCTCGGCTCGAACCAATACCCCAACTTCAACGAAATCGCCAACAACAAAATCGAACTCGCAGACAAGAAATGCTGCTGCGGCGAAGGCGAAACTTGTGGCGAAGGCGGCTTGAACACCAAGCGTGCAGCAAGCGACTTTGAAGCCGTTCGCCTCGAAACCGAAAACTCAGGCAAACGCCCCAAAGTGTTCATGCTCACAATCGGCAACCTCGCAATGCGTCTTGCCCGCTCTCAATTCTCAGCCAACTTCTTCGGCTGCGCAGGCTACGAAATCATCGACAACCTCGGTTTCAATACCGTACAAGAAGGTATTGACGCCGCTTTGGCTAAAAACGCCGATGTTGTAGTGCTCTGCTCAAGCGATGACGAATATGCCGCTCTTGCTCCCGAGGCTTTCAAAGCACTCGATGGCAAAGCAGAATTTGTTGTAGCAGGTGCCCCGGCTTGCGCCGACGACCTCCGCGCTGTTGGTATCACAGAATTCATCAATGTTCGCAGCAATGTTTTGGAAACACTCAAGGCTTTCAATGCTAAACTATTAAAATAACATCGACAATGAAACCAGACTTTAAAAATATCAATATTGCTTCCGATGCTTTTAATGTTGAGCATGCACCGGTAGCCGAAGGCGATAAGTGGATTACCCCCGAACTTATCCCTGTAAAATCAATCTATACCAAAGACGACCTTGAAGGCTTGGAACACCTCGACTATGTGGCAGGTCTTCCCCCATTCCTCCGCGGTCCTTATAGCGGTATGTACCCAATGCGTCCCTGGACAATCCGCCAGTATGCCGGCTTCTCTACAGCAGCCGAAAGTAACGCTTTCTATCGTCGTAACCTCGCTTCGGGACAGAAAGGTCTTTCTGTGGCTTTCGACTTGGCTACACACCGCGGCTACGACGCCGACCACCCGCGCGTAGTTGGCGACGTAGGTAAAGCAGGTGTATCTATCTGCTCGCTCGACGATATGCAAGTGCTCTTCGATGGTATTCCGTTGAACAAGATGTCGGTGTCGATGACAATGAACGGCGCAGTGCTTCCGGTACTCGCATTCTACATCAACGCAGGTCTTGAGCAAGGCGCGAAACTCGAAGAGATGGCAGGTACCATCCAAAACGATATCCTCAAAGAATTTATGGTGCGCAACACCTATATCTATCCACCTAAGTTCTCAATGAAGATTATCGCCGACATCTTTGAGTACACTTCTCAAAACATGCCCAAATTCAACTCGATTTCAAT
>SFER01000012.1 GCA_004557195.1 Bacteroidales bacterium
GTGCAAATATACTGATTTTTTTTGGCATTTACAACCTATTCGAGAAACTAAAACTCGCTATTTTTTCGCTAAATTGTCAATATTTGCAGAACTATATCTTAAACAACATTCCACCGATATTATCGACCGCCGCACCGGTTACCGACGACAGGCAACTCGGCTCATCAGCCATATACAACGCGCCGAGGAATGCAAAGATAAGCGCCTCCTTAAATTCGATGATTTGACGCTCCGGGATAGCGACTTCACACTCGCACAACGCCTTGATGCGCTCAATGAGATAGACATTAAATGCCCCGCCGCCGGTGATGAGCATTTTTGCTCCCGGCTTGGGATACATTTTCACGATCTTGGCTATCTGCATTGCTGCATGTTCGTAGAATGTGCACAATCGGTCGTTGAGAGACAAGTCGAAACTCTCAATCAACGGATACACCTCCTTCTCAACCCACTCTCTGCCAAGCGATTTCGGACCGGTGAGGGTGTAGAACGGCATATTGTTGAGAGCGTCGAGGAGCGGAGCGTGCACCTTCCCGCTTCGAGCGGTGAGTCCGTCGCGGTCGAACTCCTCCCCTATCTGCCTCATATAGTGATTGATAACATAGTTCACCGGACTTATATCGAAGGCGCATCGCACACCTGCGTTTTCAAACGAGATATTTGAGAAGCCGCCGATATTCAAGCAATAGTCATAATCGCCGAAAAGGAGCCTGTCGCCTATCGGAACAAGAGGAGCGCCCTCACCGCCGAGCATTATGTCGAGACGGCGGAAATCGCTCACCGTGGGCACCCGCGTCTCGGCGGCAATAGCGGCGCCATCGCCGATTTGATACATTATGCGTTTGTGCGGCTCATGGAAAATCGTGTGTCCATGCGATGCGATTATGTCGGGGTTCACTCCAAATTCCTCGATAAATTCCCGCACGCGCTCACCAAGGAATTTTCCATATTCGCTATGAAAAGTCACAAATTCGAGCGCCGACATCTGCTGCGCACCGATGCCAAGTTTCCACTTCATATCTTCGGGATAGCCATAGCCGCGCGCGGCATCGATATGAAATGTCCATTTGCCGTCGATACGATTAAAAGTGGTGCAACACACATCAAGTCCATCGAGCGAAGTGCCTGACATCAAGCCTATTGAAGTAATCTTAAAATTTTCCATGATAATATAGTTGAGTTAAAAATTTGCATACAATCAGTTTTATTAGCCCCATTGAAATGGCACTACATTGCAAATATAGCATAATCATCGTTCAAAAGCAACCATTCGCGCCAAAATCGTGGAAAAATAAAGGTGTGTGGCAAAAAATCACCTATTTTGGGGATTGACAAGGGCGGAATTTGTGCGTACCTTTGCAACCGTATTCCAATGCGTTATTATGACTTTTAAGTACTTCTTTTGTTTTGTGGCAATGCTGTGCTGCGGCTATATCGCCGCCGCGCCCTACTCATCGGCGCATGTCGAAGAGCCTGACACCACTTTACAACTCAACGAAATATCTATCACCGCAATAAAGCAGGGCAACGACATCTACGCAACCGCATCGGCGGCTTCGGCTCTCAATCGCCGAGCCCTCGAGAGAATAAATGTGAGTGCAGTGAAAGACATCAGCCAAATTGTGCCCAATTTTCACATTCCCGACTATGGCTCGAGAATGACATCTTCGATATATGTGCGCGGAATCGGTGCGAGAATCGACCAGCCGGTGGTGGGTATGAACATCGACAACGTGCCGATTATCAACAAAGACAACTACGACTTCAACCTGCTCGACATCTACCGAGTGGAGATGCTGCGCGGTCCGCAGAGCACCCTATTCGGGCGAAACACAATGGGCGGTCTCATTAATATATACACCCTCTCGCCACAGTTCTATCAAGGGAGCAGACTTCTTGTGGAGTATGGCACCGCCAACTCCTGGAAAGCGGCAATCTCGCATTATGCGATGTTGCGAGACAACCTCGGGATAGGCATCTCAGCCGGATACAACGGCACCGACGGCTTTTTCACCAACAAGTTCAACGGTGAGAAATGCGATTGGGAACACAATTTCAGCGGTAGGGCGAAGGTGTTCTATCGTCATTCCAACAAAGTGTCGCTCGAAAACACGCTTTCGTTCTCGGTGTCGCGCCAAGGAGGCTACCCCTACGCATCGGTAGAGACCGGAGAGATAAACTATAACGACACCTGCTTCTACCGCCGCAATTCCATATCCGACGGACTCACAGTGAAGCACACCACCGAGAATTACACACTCTCAAGCGTTACGAGTTACCAATATCTCGATGACAACATGACACTCGACCAGGACTTCCTGCCGCTCTCCTATTTCACGCTCACGCAGAAGCGGAAGGAGCACGCGCTCACGCAAGACATCGTGATTACCGATGCCTCTCGCAACGCCTACCACTGGCTCGCCGGCGCATTCGCGTTCTATCGATACACCTCGATGCAAGCCCCGGTTACATTTCTCGACGAAGGAATCTCATCGCTCATCGAGCAGCACCGCAATAACGCCAACCCCGACTACCCCATCCGTTGGGACAGTAGGGAATTTCCGCTCAACTCCAATTTCAAGCAAAACAACTACGGATTTGCCCTCTATCACCAATCTTCCTATACGCTTGGAGATTGGAAATTTGCCGCGGCTTTGCGCCTCGACTATGAGAAGGCAGCCCTGAGATACAACAGCAACTGCAACAGCAGTTACACCACTTTCAACAACACTTCCGAGCCATATTTCCAAAACATCTACATGGTTACACCTGTGGTAATCGATGATTCGGGCAACCTCGACAAGTCGTTTCTGCAGCTGCTTCCCAAGGTCTCGATAACCTACAATCTCCCGTCGCTGCCCGGCTCAAACATCTATGCCGCCGTGTCAAAAGGCTATAAATCGGGAGGATTCAACACACAAATGTTCTCGGATGTGCTCCAGCAAAAAGTGATGGGCTTTATGGGCATCGGAGCGTCATACGATGTAGATGACATCGTCGGCTACAAGCCCGAGCACAGTTGGAACTACGAATTGGGAACACACCTCGAATGGTCGGAGCCACGCCTCAGCGCCGATATCTCGGCTTTCTACATCAACGTGAGCAACCAGCAACTCACGGTATTCCCCGAAGGCACCACCACCGGACGAATTATGACCAACGCAGGGAAATCGCGCAGTTTCGGCGGCGAATTGAGCATCAGCTACAAGCCGATTACCCGCCTCGAACTTACCGGTGCATACGGCTACACCAATGCCAAATTTGTCCATTTCGACAATGGCAAGGTGGATCATTCGGGGAAATTCATCCCCTACGCCCCGGGGAACACCATACACATCGCAGCGCTTTACACACTCGACACCCGCCGCGATTGGTGCCGGTTAATAACATTTAACACTCGACTCCAAGGCGTGGGCAAAATCTACTGGAATGAGGAGAATTCGCTTCACCAACCGCTCTATTTCCTCCTCTCGGCATCGGTTACATTTGCAAATTCCAATTATTCTTTCCAACTTTGGGGCGAAAATCTCACAAACACCCGGTTTGACACCTTTTATTTTATGTCTATGGGAAATGCCTTCACTCAACAGGGTAAGAAATTGCGTGTGGGGGCGACATTGAGACTAAACATTTAATTCAAAAATATATTTTAATCATTTTTATACATTAGTTTATTATGAAGAAAATTTTATTGATGCTTTCTGTTGCTCTCGTTGCACTCACTTCTTGCAACAGCGACAACGCCGACAACTACATCACTGCAACTTTCGACATGGCTGCCACCGTAAGCGGCACTGAATCCGACTTCTACTCTTCTGCCGTGGCTGTCAAAATCGACTTCAACAAACAAACCGGAACTTTCACCATCAAGAATATCAAATCGCCCGATGGTAACACCTATTCCAATGTCTCGGTGGAAGTGCCTTTCACCTACGGCAAATATGCCAACTATGAGTTCAAAGCAAGCGTAGTTGAGGCAGTTTCGGGTCTTGAGCGCCTTGCACTCAACAATTTCGTTGCCAACTGCGGAACTTACGACAATCGTCTCCAATTCACCCTCGATGGCTGCAACTACTATTTCGTAGTGAAAAATGCAGGCTTCCCCAAGGCTACTACTGTAGTTACCGACTATTCGAGCAGCGACAGCAAGCCTTACACCAACGAGACAACTCAATATGTTCTTGCTATGAACCCAGAGAAAAAATCGGCTATTCTTTATCTCTATAAAGCAAAGTTTGCCGAAAATATGCCCAAAGAATTTGATATGGTGTTTGAAGGTCTCACCCTCGATGCCAATGGCGTTTCTTTCATCGCCTCAAGCGAAAGCCTTGAGCCAAAAATCGGCGACACCCCCTATCCACGGTATCAAATCACCGACCTCGTGGTTACACTCACTGCCCCCAATTTGGCTATCTCATTTACATGCGCAGGCATCTACCACGTAACCGCCACTGCAACGATGGTTACCATGACCGAAGAATAAAAAACTAAAACATCAAAGCATACAAAGTTGCGAGGCATTTTGGTCTCGCAACTTTTATTATAACCATCCTCCGGCATTTGGCAAATCTAATAAAAAATCGGAATAAAGAAATTTTTATTTATTTTTCTGCTCAAACTTGTTGCCACGCACATTTTTTTTACTACATTTGCAAAATGAAATCTAAAATTTTAAAGATATGAAGAAGCATAATTTCTATGCAGGTCCGTCGATTCTTAGTGAATACACACTCAAGAACACAGCCGACGCTATTAAAGATTTTGCAGGAACAGGACTTTCAATCCTCGAAATCTCTCACCGCAGCAAAGAATTCACCGCAGTAATTGAAGAAGCTGCTGCCCTCGTGAAGGAATTGCTTGAAATCCCCGAAGGCTATCACGTACTTTTCCTCGGTGGCGGTGCAAGCATGCAATTCTGTATGGTTCCATATAACTTGTTGAACACAAAAGCCGGGTATCTCGACACAGGCACATGGGCATCCAATGCCATTAAGGAGGCACGCCTCTTTGGTGATGTCGATGTAGTGGCTTCGTCGAAAGACGCCAACTACACTTTCATCCCCAAGGATTTCACAATCCCCGCCGATGCCGACTACTTCCACTTCACCACCAACAACACAATTTATGGTACCGAAATCCGTAAAGATATCGATTCTCCGGTGCCGTTGGTTGCCGACATGTCGAGCGATATTTTCTCTCGCCCGGTGGATGTGTCGAAATATAACATCATCTATGCCGGCGCACAGAAAAACCTCGCTCCCGCAGGTGTTACCATCGCCATTGTGAAAGAAGACGCTCTCGGCAAAGTGGCTCGCGCAATCCCCACCATGCTCGACTATCGCACCCACATCAAGAAAGGCTCGATGTTCAACACTCCTCCGGTACTCCCGATTTTCTCCGCACTCCAAACACTCAAATGGTACAAAGAATTGGGCGGAATCAAGGAAATGGAACGCCGCGACCTCGAAAAAGCAGCTCGCCTATACGATGAAATCGACCGCAACCGTCTCTTTGTGGGCACAGTGAAAGAAGAAGACCGCTCTATCATGAATGTGTGCTTCGTGATGAAACCCGAATATGCCGAGCTCGAGAAAGAATTCATCGATTTCGCAGGCACCAAAGGCATTGTGGGCATCAAGGGACACCGCTCGGTGGGTGGTTTCCGCGCTTCGCTCTACAACGCTCTCCCGCTCGAAAGCGTAGAAGTGCTCATCAACGCAATGAAAGAATTTGAAAACAATCACTAATC
Organism: Bacteroidales bacterium; assembly: GCA_004557195.1. Classification (GTDB taxonomy): domain Bacteria; phylum Bacteroidota; class Bacteroidia; order Bacteroidales; family Muribaculaceae; genus W0P31-042. The sequence goes on from SFER01000012.1 coordinate 5,750, forward strand.
TATATCTCATTTTTTGGCAATGAAAATACTCGTCGCTACCGAAAAGCCGTTTGCAGCACAGGCTGTCAACGAAATGAAAAAGGTTATCGCCGACTCGGGCAACGAAATGATTCTGCTCGAAAAAGGCACTAAAGACGACTTGATAAAAGCCGTTGCCGATGCCGATGGTCTCATCGTGAGAAGCGACATCGTGGATAAAGCCGTTATGGATGCCGCTCCACGCCTCAAAGTTGTGGTTAGAGCCGGCGCAGGATATGACAACATCGACCTCGCCACTGCCACCGAAAAAGGCATCTGCGTGATGAACACTCCGGGACAAAACTCCAACGCTGTGGCAGAGCTTGTATTCGGAATGCTCGTGATGATGGTGCGCAACCAGTACGACGGCACTACCGGCACAGAACTCAAAGGCAAAAGCCTCGGAATCCACGCCTACGGACAAGTGGGACGCAACGTCGCTCGCATCGCAAAAGGATTCGGCATGAGAGTTTCCGCTCTCGACCCGTTTGTTAAAGACGAGGTGATGATTGAAGAGGGCATTGTGCCTATGCACTCTGTCGAAGAACTTTATTCTCAAAACGACATCGTTTCTCTCCACATCCCGGCAACCCCGGCAACCAAGAAATCGGTGAACAAAGCACTTGTTTCGCTTCTTCCCAAGAAAGGAATCCTTATCAACACCGCCCGCAAGGAGGTTATCGACGAGGAAAGCCTCGCAGAAGCTCTTGCAGAACGCACCGATATTAAATACATCGCCGACATCAAGCCCGATATCGCTGACAAATTGGCTAAAATCGCTCCGGGACGCGTGTTCTTCACTCCCAAGAAGATGGGCGCACAAACAGCCGAAGCCAACATCAATGCCGGCATCGCAGCAGCGCGCCAGGTGGTTGACAACCTCGCTACAGGCTGGAACAAATTCCAAGTGAATAAGTAATTATCTCAATTGAATTTATAGCACCGTCGAATGGCACCACCATCGGCGGTGTTTTTTTATACTCACGCTTGCGCCATATTCTCTTCGACAAGGATATGCTCGATAATTGCGATATCACTCTTCACCTCACCTTCATGGAGAAAACGAGCGCTGTTTTCCTTGAGATATGCAAGAATTTCGTCGGCTTCGGCATTCTTTTCATCAAGATATTTAGCCACAGCCCAATACACCCTCATTTTGCCTGAAGTATAAGGTTTTAGAGCCTCGCAGTATTTCCTTAACCCTTCATCGCTCCATAATTTCTCTGCTCGCTCTTTCTTGCCGAGGATGAGCGAGAGGAACACAATCTCGCACTCATACTCATATTTCATAATCCCGGTCATTTCATTGGCTGCATATATCTTTTCCATCCATTCAAGCGACTCGGCGAACAGGAACCGGTCGAACATCACGGCAAATTTGCCCATAGCCATTCCCTCGGCAATCTGCCCTTCGACCGAAGCGAGGTCGATGTGGGCAAACCATTCTTCGGGCATATCCTTTGGTATTATGCCATTTTGCAAAGCTGAATTTACTCGCAGAATCTGCACAAGCGATTGTTTATTTTGAGAATTATTGCGTATCAAAATCGCATTTTTGGCATCATTCACCACGCCTCTTATCTGCATCGGAATTCCGTTGGCAATGAGCAAATAGGCATTCACCAATAAAAGCATCCATAAAAGGCAGAAAAGCAACATATCCAAATATACAGGGAATGATACTTTCCACAATATCAATGCCGATGCCAACAGGAGCAAAAGATTCATCACCACACCTCCGAGCATATACCACACCATCGGAATCTTGTCTATCGGTCTATCGGGTGGCATCATAAGACACTGTCCGAGCGTGCCCGGGATGTTGAAACGCTTAACACCAAACTTGCCATCTTTGCGTATGAGCACCCTATCCAGCACCCTGAATGACACAAACTTGTAGCCCGACATCCACCCGAAAAGGCAATGGCCGAATTCGTGAAGGGCAGCAGAAACAACCACCACCGGATATGAGAAAATTAACATAACCGTAGATACAATAAAGAAATCTACAATGGTAGAGCCTTTACTCACAAATATCTCTATCGGAGTGAATCCTCGCAAAAGACCGCCCAAACATAGTCCGAAGATATAGCACACAAAAGCAGTTACATAGAAAATTGCCGCATACTTTATTGTTCTATTAATTTTCATTTAATAAGTATTTTATAATACAAACATAGTGCAAAAATAAGCGAAATTAATACAAAATCAAAAATTTTCCGTCAAAACACTTGCACAATCCAAAAAATGGAAGTAACTTTGCATCGCAAACGGAAAAATGAGGCTCCGTAGCTCAACTGAATAGAGCATCTGACTACGGATCAGAAGGTTACAGGTTTGAATCCTGTCGGAGTCACAAATCGCAGAGTGAAAACTTTGCGATTTTCTTTTTATATGACCCTCAATCGCCGCCGTCCAACCCCAAATCGATGAACATCTTGACTCGCGCCAGGAACTCGCGCCCCACATTTCTAATTTTTTTCTTCTTTGAATGTGGAATTCGGGCATCGAAAGCCACCGCTTCGAGTCCGTAATGCTCGGCAAGCCAGATAGCCCGTTCGTTGTGATATCGCTGCGAAATAAATGTGAGACTTTCTACACCATATCGCTCCTTGGCATTGATTATCGACGCCACGGTGCGCGTGCCTTGATAGTCGAGAATTATCGCGCTATCCGGAACACCATACGACATCAAGGAGTCGCGCATTGCCACAAGTTCGTTGCATCCATATTTCTGGCGTCCGACATAATCGCCGCCACTCGCTATTATCCGCTTGATTTTGCCATGCTTGTACAAATCGACAGCCGCATGGATTCTATAATCGAAATAATAGTTGTGCACTCCGTTGCGAGTTATCGGAGATGTGCCGAGAAGCAATCCCGTCTCATTGAAAGGGACACTATTCACATCATCGAAATGCTTGCCATCGGCATTATTCCACACTATGCCATAGCACACAACCACAACAATCAACAGAAAAGCAAGCACTGCTCCACACATCAACAAAATTTTTATCTTATTCATTTCCTTATTTTTTTGCAAAGATAGTGCAAACCGAGAGCGATTCCAAAAGAAAAGCCCAAGATTTTCTTTTGAATTGCTAAGGTGCAGTCTATCTTTCCGCCTATTTTAATCGAGAATATAATCTTTTTCTTTCCAAAATATTTTGATATTCGTCTCATTTGCACTATCTTTGCAATATAAAACACAAACATTACCTAAAACCTTGAATTATGAAATTTGGCTTGACGGCATTTGCTATTGCCTCTCTCTTATTTCCGGTTGCAGCATCTGCGGCTGCAGCCGATGTTATCGCCGAACCCAACTGGGGTCCTGTGGAAGAAATCGAATCCTACACTGTCGGTCCGGGCATCAAATACACAAAGTATTACTATCCCAAGAAGCCTTTGCTCATCTGGTTTACCGAGGTAGATCTCACCAATCCATACAACAAGATAGAACAGGTGCAAAGCCGCAATCAAGTGCCGGATGTGCTTCGATGGGACTTGCCCACATTCTATAAGGAGTGCTCCAGCCCGGGGCACCAAGTGAAAGTGGCGTGGAATCACGACTTTTTCAGTTACGATATGGGAATTTGCATCGGAATCAACATCAGCGACGGCGAATTTACATGGCGTCGCGATTTTGCCCGCTCTCTCCTCGCTTTCACCAAGGATGGAAAGGCTGAGATTTTTGCCCATTCGGCTGTCGAGACCAAGATTACAGCCGACAACGGTCTCTCGCTCGACATTTCTTGCTATAACTCCGATGCCATTACGCCTCTCACAGGCAATTGCATCCTTTTCAACCGCATGAATAGCCGCACTCTCGTGGATGAAGGCAAATACATCGCTTTGCAACCGCTCGGCGAGTGGAGCGTCAACGGTGCTCCAATACCTTGCAAGGTGCTTGAGGTGAGCGATTCTCCCATACAAACCGCCGATGGACGTTATGTCTTGTATCTTCGCAACGATGCGATAACCACATTCAACGCCTCCCCGCTCACCGCAGGCGACGAGGTGAAGGTGGTGCAGCGTTTCACCGCCGCCAAGTGGGGCAATATTCCCGAAAACATTGTCAATGCATTCCACGGCTATCCGAGCCTTGTGCACGACGGTGTGTTCCACGATGGCGAATACAACGATTTTGAGAACGGACGCGAATATGAAACTTCATCCCATGTCCTCGCCGGACTATCGCAAGACAAGACCAAACTCTATGTTGCCCTCAACGAGATGTCAACACAAAGTAGCGCTGTGAATTGCGTGGATTTGTGCAGTTGGATGGTGAACCGCGGCTCTTGGGATATCGTAAATTTTGACAGCGGTGGTAGTGCCGCCATTGCAATCGACGGCGAAATGCTCAACCTCCCCGGTCGCGGCAGCGTGCGTCCGGTTGAAGATGCCATGCTGGCTGTGTCGCTCGCTCCCGAGTCTTCTACAACCGCTCGCATCGCTTTCAGCAAATCGGCAATCAACACATCGGTGATTGCAATCACCCCGTTGCGAGTGATGGCGTTCAACGAATACGACGAAGTGCTCGACAAGGACCTCAAGGGGTGCTCTTTCTCTTGCGAGCCCGAATCGCTCGGATATGTCGATAACGATGGCATTTTCCACTCGGGCACCGAGGGAATCACAGGCAAGATTATAGCCGAAAAAGATGGACTCAAAGCCGAAATCCCCGTTACAACTATAGGAGTGAACGATGTCTCGCCTCGCTATGCGTCAATCACCATCGACCGCAACCACTCTCCCCTCATCGAAATCGACGGAAAAACCGAAACGGAGACATTTGCGCTCAGTCCGCTTGCATTTGAGTGGACAGTGGCAAATCCCGAGGTGTGCCACATCACCGACGGCATCCTCTATGCCGACAGCAACGGCGCCACCACCATCGTGGGTCGCTTCGCCGATGTCGCTATCTCGATTGATGTCGCTGTGGAAATGAGCGATACACCATGGATTATTGAAAACTTCGTCAATCCCGAAACCTACACCACTTCCACTTCGGGTGTGGCAAACGTGGCGTTCAATTCCTCTCCCCTCCCCGAAGGGTGGAGCGATGGAACGGTAATCAACTTCGACATCACCGGCAGTCGCATTTCCAATCTCGATATCAACCTCAAAAAGAAGATGTTCGGACTCCCGGAATCGGTATCGCTCGAAATCAGCGACCCCGAGGCTACCATTAAAAACTCATATTTTATATATGAAGATGCTCAAGGCAATAAAGTGACTCGCACCCTCGATTTTTCTCAAGGGAGCGTTATCAACACACTGCTCGGCGCCAAAGACGAGCCTCTCCCCTACTATGCCTACCCGCTCACCCTCAACATGCTGCGATTGTCGTTCGACCCAAGCAAACGAGGGACAGGCAAAAGCATAGCAGTGCGCGACTTCAAAGCGGTTTATGCCACCGAAAGCGGTGTTGAGACAATTTCGGCAGCCAATCCTCAAGAGACAATCGCAGTTTGTGTAGAGGGGGAAACTGTCATCGCAAACTATAATTCCGACACCGATTGCGACGCCTTTGTCTCGATGTATTCGGCTACCGGAGCTCTCGTTGCTTCGAAGAAGATAAAAATCGCGCAAGGTGACAACCAAATAGCTATCGACGCAAAATTTGCCTCGACGGGCTTCTATTTCGTCACCCTCTCGTTGCCCGGAAAACGTATAACAGCAAAGACCATAATCAAATAACCATTTATAACCCTATGACTCACTTATTCCGTAATTTATCATTTTTTTTGGTCATCATTCTTGCTCTTTGCGGCAATGTGCTACCGGCGCACGCCACTGCGTTCCCAAGTCGCACCAACTTCATGGATGAAAGCATCTATTTTGTAATCACCACTCGTTTTTTCGATGGCGACAATTCTAACAACGTGCAATGCTGGGACGGCAAGCAGTACAACACCGGAGACCCTGCTTGGCGCGGCGATTTCAAAGGTCTCATCGAGAAACTCGACTACATAAAAGCGCTCGGATTCACCGCCGTGTGGATTACACCGGTGGTCGAGAATGCCAGCGGATATGACTATCACGGCTATCACGCCATGAATTTCAAAAAAGTGGATTGCCGCTATCTCTCCGAGAATGTCGGATTTCAAAAACTTATCGACGCTGTTCATGCTCACGACATGAAACTCATCCTCGATGTGGTCTTCAACCACACCGGTAATTTTGGCGAGGAAACCCTCTGCCCGATGTTCACAAAAGATGAGTCTGCCGACCTTGGCGACATCGATGCGAGTATGAAACTCCACCCCAACAGCCGCCTCTCCGAAAGTTATTTCGACCTCGCTGCAGGCGACCAATATCAGGCTCGCTTGGCGCAGATGAAAAACACCGATGGCAAGAATCACGACACTCACAACTATTGGCACCACTTCGGTTATGGCAACTGGGACGACCTCACTTGCCAATGGATGCAGATTGCAGGCGATTGTGTCGATTTAAACACCGAAAATCCGGCTGTGCTCAACCACATCGTTGATTCCTACAGCAAATTCATCGAAATGGGTGTCGATGGCTTCCGTGTTGACACCGGGCGACACATGTCGCGCCTGGTTTTCAACAAGGCGCTCAACGATGCATTCCTCGAAGTAGCAAAGAAAATGGGCAAACCCGAATTTTTCATGTTTGCCGAGATATGCACCCGCTACAGCACTCATTGGTATCGCGGACAGCCTGCTATCTCCACCCCATTCTACACCTGGAAAGAATCGGTTGACTACCCGTGGGACAACGACCCGACAAGTTTCGACAACCTCACAATTTTTGAATCCACAGCGTTCACTCATGTCAATCAGTTGTCGTGCATTGCGCAATACAATGACAATTCGGGCAAAGAGTCGTCGCAACCCACATCCACCAATGCGTTCCTCAACGGAAACGAATACCACGCACCCGACTATTCTATGTATTCGGGTCTTAGTGTAATCGATTTTCCTATGCACTGGAACTTCAAAACAGCATCGGGAGCCTACGGCACCGCTCTCGCCGAGGATAAATACTACAACGACTCGCGATACAACGTGGTTTATGTCGATTCACACGACTACGCCCCCGACCATGCCCCTGAAGACCAACGATTTGCACAACCGCAGGATGTGTGGGCAGAAAACCTCTCGCTCATGTTCACATTCCGTGGAATCCCATGCCTCTACTACGGTAGCGAAATCGAATTCAAGAAGGGTTGCACTATCGACAAGGGTCCAAACATCCCGCTTCGCGATTCTGGAAGAGCATATTTCGGTGGATACATCAAAGGCGATGTAAATGTGTCGGATTTCGGTGAATACACCAATGCCACCGGCAATATGGCGGCAACACTCAGTCACCCGCTTTCGCTTCACATCCAGCGTCTTAACGCCATCCGCATGGCAATTCCGGCTCTCCGCAAGGGTCAATACTCCACATCCGGCTGCTCCGGCTCAATGTCGTTCAAGCGTCGCTACACCGACGACACCACCGACAGTTATGCCCTCGTTACAATATCCGGAAGCTCCACTTTCACCAACATCCTCAACGGTACTTACATCGACGCCGTTACCGGCGACACCCAAACCGTTACCAACGGCACTCTCACAGCCACTTGCTCGGGCAAAGGCAACATGCGCGTGTATGTACTCACAACATCCAAGACTCCTGCTCCCGGGAAAATAGGCACAGATGGTAAATATCTCTACACTTCTGCTCCCGTTACCGCTCCTCAAGCCGGATATGACGGCACTCAGGAAGAACTCACCGATGAGCCCGGTGGTGGCGGCGAATCAGGCGGCGGCAACGAGGAAGAGGTTATCGAGCCATACGTCGAGCCGGGAGAACAATGCGTGTTCTTCGAGCGTCCTTCAAGCTGGGGCAAAACAGTCCGCGCTTATGCCTACTACCGCAACACAGATGGCAACGTGGTGAAGGTGTGCGGTGATTGGCCAGGTACAAAAATGACCTATTTTGGAAACAATGTCTATAAATACACATTTACCGACGCTACAATCGGCGAAGGTGGCTCCTGGTATGTCCTTTTCAACGACGGTGCAGGCAACCAGACCAAAGGCGACCCGGGATTTGTGTGCGAAAATGCCGCTTACTACACTGTCGATGGCAAAGACCACATCGTAACCAAAACCGGTGCAGTTGAATCGCCTATCGATGGAGAACGCATCTACAGCAACGGCAACGCCATATTCATCGCTTCAAACAAGGCTCGTAAAGTAGCTATTTATGACATAACCGGCAGATGTGTAGCTTCGGTTGATGCAGCCGCAGGCACTACAATGGTTAGCGACCTTGCTCCGGGCATCTACTTTATCGAAAACCACAAACTAATCATTAAGTAACCGTAAACTCTATGTGTGGTCCGAGCGCAATTAGGCTTCTCGTCATGGCAATAATCATCGTCGCGGCAGCATCTTGTTCCAAAGATGAGAACGCCGTAATCGCTCCCTCGGCAACCATTCAAAGTTTCAGCAAAATCTCACACAATACTGTTGCCCCTCCATCGAATTACGGAGAGGCAACAGCGACGTGTGGTTCTCGTGTGAGAATCCAATACCCCACTTTCGACTATGTTTCGGGAACCGACACCGCAAGAATCACCGAAGCATATATCTATCTTCCTCCGGGATATGACGAAAATCCCGACACTCGCTACAATATCATCTATTTCGTCCATGGATATGGGCAAAACCACCTTTCTTTCCTGAATGAATACAACGGATTGCTCGGAAATGTAATCGACAACATGATAAACAATGGCGATATTGAGCCTGTTATCATGGTTTTCCCCACTTTCAACTACAACAATGTGGTCCCCGAGACTCTTGAAGTTGCCGGAGATTATGCCAAAGGGCTATCACGAGAAGTGGCTCGCGACCTGATTCCATACGTTGAAAGCCGCTACCGCACTTATGCTACCGCTACCAATCACGAGGGAATCATAGATTCGCGCGACCACAGAGCATTCGGCGGGTTCTCAATGGGCGGCGTCACCACCTGGTTTGTATTCGACTACTGCATGGACTATTTCCGCTACTACATCCCCATCAGCGGTTGCTGCTGGAGCATAGGCTACCGCGGAGGCAAATACCGCGCCGACGAAACAGCCTCACACCTATCAAAACAGGTTATCAACTCCAAGTTTGGCTCCGATGGAGTGCGTATTTATGCCGCAAGCGGCACAAACGACATGATTTACACCGAAGTGGAAACGCAAGTGAGATGCATGCTCCTTTACAACGATACATTCACACCCCGCAACCTCTATTTCTTTAACAACATCGGCGCAAAACACCTTTGGACCGAAGTCCAAGACTACCTCTACACCATCCTCCCCCTTATATTTCCGCTCTCCCCAAAAGACGCCTATTGAGGATTCAAAAATAAATTCGCCGTTTTATTTTGTTTTTGCATCCCTTTGCACTATCTTTGCATTAAGGTTAAAGAAATCGGCAATTATGGTTGATGAGAAGCTGAAAAGTATGGCGCGTGAGAAATTCACAGCCTTCCTTAAAACTCGGAAGTTACGGAAAACTCCCGAACGGTTTTTCATACTCGACAAAGTCTTCTCATCGAGCGACCATTTCGACATCGACTCCCTTTATTCCAAAATCGAGCAAGACTCGTTTCATGTGAGCCGCGCCACAGTGTATAACACAATCGGGCTCCTTTGCGACTGCGGACTCGTGAGAAAACACCAGTTCGGCAACAACCTTGCTCGCTACGAGAAAGTGGGTGGCGCAATCAACCACCACCATCTCATCTGCACCGAGTGTGGAAAAGTGAAAGATGTCAAAGACCCCGAATTCATCAGTTATATGAATTCTAAAAAATACAACGCATTCACCATTTCATATTTCTCGCTCTATGTCTATGGTGTGTGCAACAACTGCCTCCGCAAACTCAGGAAGGAGCGGCAGGCGCCAAACTGCAAGAAATAACATAAACAAAATAAAAAAGTAAAATCTCTAAACGAAATGAAAGTAGATGTTCTTCTCGGATTACAATGGGGCGACGAAGGCAAGGGCAAAGTAGTTGATGTGCTCACTCCTCGTTACGACGTAGTGGCTCGCTTCCAAGGCGGTCCTAATGCCGGACACACCCTTGAATTTGAAGGTAAAAAATATGTATTGCGCTCAATTCCATCCGGCATTTTCCAGCACGGGCAAGTTAATATTATCGGCAACGGCGTGGTGCTCGACCCGATTTTGTTCCGCGACGAAGCACAAGACCTCCAAAAGAGCGGTGTTGACATCAAGAAAGTGCTGAAAATTTCTCGCAAAGCCCACCTCATTATGCCCACCCACCGTCTCCTCGACGCTGCCTATGAAAAGCTCAAAGGCGATGCAAAAATCGGGACAACCGGAAAGGGCATCGGTCCGACATACACCGACAAAGTGAGCCGAAACGGCTTGCGCGTGGGCGATATTCTTTCCGATTTCGATAAAAAATATGCTGTTGCCAAAGCGCGCCATATTGCGCTCCTCACAGCCCTCGGTGAGACTCCCGATATTGCCGAAATCGAGGCAAAATGGTTCGACGCTATCGAATACCTTAAAGAATACGAGTTTATCGACAGCGAATTTTTCATCAACAAGATGATTGCAAGCGGCAAATCGGTGCTCTGCGAAGGCGCTCAAGGCTCGCTCCTCGATGTCGATTTCGGTAGCTATCCTTTCGTTACCTCTTCCAACACTGTTTGCGCCGGCGCTTGCACCGGACTCGGTGTGGCTCCATCGAAAATCGGCGAAGTGTATGGCATCTTCAAGGCTTACTGCACCCGTGTGGGCAGCGGTCCCTTCCCTACCGAACTCTTTGACGAAACCGGAAGCAAAATCCGCGCTATCGGACATGAATATGGCGCCGTTACAGGTCGCGAACGCCGTTGCGGCTGGATCGACCTCGTGGCTCTCCGCTACACAATCATGCTCAATGGCGTTACTCAACTCATTATGATGAAGAGCGATGTCCTCGACGATTTCGACACTATCAAAGCTTGTGTAGCCTACAATATCAATGGCGTCAAAACCACCGACTTCCCATTCTCCATCGACAACGATGTTACCCCAATCTACCGCGAATTCCCCGGATGGAAATGCGACATGACCAAAATGAAATCGGCAGACGAATTCCCGGCACAGTTCAACGATTATATCGCATTCCTTGAGAAAGAACTCGGTGTGCCGGTTACAATCGTTTCCGTGGGACCCGACAGAGAACAGACCATTTTAAGATAAAAACACAACTATGGCAAAAGTTAAACCTTTTAAAGGACTACGTCCTCCCCGTGAATTAATTACTCAAGTTGCATCTCGCCCCTACGATGTGCTCAGCAGCGAGGAAGCCCGCAAAGAAGCCGAGGGTAACGAGAAATCGCTCTATCACATCATTAAGCCGGAAATCGACTTCGAGCCCGGCACCGACGAACACGACCCTAAAGTCTATGACAAGGCTGTTGCCAATTTCAAAATGTTCCAGGAAAAAGGGTGGCTGGTTCAAGACGAAAAAGAGCATTACTACATCTATGCCCAAACTATGGACGGCCGCACTCAATACGGCATCGTTGTCGCTGCCAATGTTGCCGACTACATGGAAGGTAGAATCAAAAAGCACGAACTCACTCGCCGCGACAAAGAGGAAGACCGCATGAAACATGTGAGAATCAACAATGCCAATGTCGAGCCGGTGTTCTTCGCTTTCCCCGAAAATCCCACCCTCGAAGGAATTATCAAGAAAGTCGCTGCCGGAACTCCCGAATACGACTTCGTTGCACCCGATGGCTTCGGACATACTTTCTGGGTTATCAACGACGATGAAATCACTCGCCAAATCACCGAGGAATTTGCTAAAATCCCATACCTCTACATTGCCGACGGACACCACCGCAGTGCCGCCGCCGCTCTTGTAGGCGACGAGAAAGCAAAAGCAAATCCTCACCACACCGGCAACGAGGAATACAACTTCTTCCTTGCGGTTTGCTTCCCCGAATCTCACCTCAAAATCATCGACTACAACCGTGTGGTTAAAGACCTCAACGGACTCACCGAGGAGCAATTCCTCGACAAAGTGAGAGAAAACTTCATCGTGGAAGAGAAATGTGCCGATGAGCCATATCGCCCATGCGCGCTCCACAACTTCTCGCTTTATCTCGGTGGCAAATGGTACTCTCTCACCGCCCGTGAAGGCACCTACAATGATAGCGACCCAATCGGCGTGCTCGATGTTACAATCTCAAGCGACCTCATCCTCCGCGACATCCTTGGCATTCTCGACCTCCGCAGCGACAAGAGAATCGACTTCGTTGGCGGTATCCGCGGTCTTGGCGAACTCAAACGCCGCGTCGATTCAGGCGAAATGAAGATGGCTCTCGCCCTCTATCCCGTGAGCATGAAGCAACTTATCAATATCGCCGACACCGGAAACATCATGCCTCCTAAGACAACTTGGTTTGAACCAAAACTCCGCAGTGGCTTGGTTATCCACAAACTCGATGATTAATAACACAAAATGGCGCCAAGGCGCCATTTTTTATCTCTATCGGTAACTCTTGAGCGGTGGCAAAAACGCATCGGGGATATGCTCCACATGCTCCCCGGCTTCATCGATAATAACCGTTACGATATCAAACTGCACTTCCATATCCACCTCGCAAAACTGCAAATACGCTTTGGCAGCACGCACAAGATTCATCATCTTCTTGCGGTCTATCGCCTCGGTGGGATCCACATAATCGCTTGTGCGAGTCTTAACCTCCACAACCACCAGGCGCATATCCTTCTCTGCCACAATATCAATCTCAGCCTTGCCGCAGCGCCAATTCGTCTCTCGGATTATATAACCCTTAGACAGGAGCAACTCCGTGGCAAGCACCTCTCCGCGTTTCCCTATTTCGTTATGTCGTGCCATAATATCCCCACAAAAATACTACTTCTCCCCGACAATCACAACAAAAAGCCAAATAACTTCAAATTCCTTGGCATCGAAAAGAAATTAGAGCCACAGGCGCCAGCGGTCGCACGAGGATTTCACTGCGTGGGCTGTAGGAGTGTGGGGGTAACGAGCAATGACGGTTTTCAGGTGGAAAAGCAAATACTCTGCTTCGGCACGCGCTGCATCGGTGGTGAGCATTGCCAGCGCTGCTTTCACTTCTCTGTCGAATACAGCTTCCGTGGCATCGCAGCCCACAGTGGTCTCGTAGTCGTAGAGCTCGGGGAAGCCGGGCATTTGGTAGTCGAAAAGAGGGTTGCCACAGTTGTCAACCCAGGGCTGGAAAAGCCATGTAACACAGCCTCTCCAGTACTGAGTCAGCCACCAGCAATCCTCGAAAGAGTTGCGGCGGGCTATGGCATATTTCAGCCTTGCAATTCCGCGCTCATCGGGCGTTTTGCCATGGCGCATCAGTTTTTGGTAGTGCAGCATACGGCAAGCAAAGTGGTATTTTGCACGGAGTGGCGAGGCGATGGAGTCGAAGTCGTGCCAATGACGGGGGAAGGCGCTGAATGGATTGCCGTTCATTATGCCCGCCTTGTAGATGTTGGTAGTGGCAAGGTAATTCAGCGGCACTCGGGCGAGATAGTTGGCAGCAAGGGCATAGCGTTCCTCGCGCAGCGCAAGGGTGCCGATAATTTCGTCAATGTAGGGAGCATCGGTGCGTGCATAGAGCTTCAGGTGTCGGTAGAGCGGTGAGTCGGCAGCGATAGTTCGCTTCACGGCTATTAGCTGCGACGAAGTGAGCGTGTTCATAATTCGGAACGAAGGTTCGCAGTAGTCGATTGCATTAAAATATTCTGTACTGTTGCGAATCTCATCGATGGTGAAGCTGAGCTTCATGTGTGTGAGATAATGTTGCCAAGTGTCGTCGAGAAGCCAATAGGTGTGACGCTGCCTTGCGGCAAACAGATTGTCGGCATAGCTGCACAGCAGTATGGCTGTGGCATAGTTCTTTTGCCGCCAGAGAGTGGGAATCCAGTTCGCATAGACGATATTCTTTAGCATATAGTTCCACTCTGTGGCATCGACCGCCATAGTGTTTATCTTCCCCTCAATCCACCGCAAGTCGGAGAGCAGTGTGCCGTATCGCCCGAGTGCGGCATCTACTTTCATTCGGTAGGCTCGGGCGTGGTCGCGGAAATCGGGCGAAGAGAATTGCGACCGCAATGCCCGGGCGATGTGCAGCGAGGCTGTGGCATAGTCGGAATGGAACTCTCCTGCCTCGTAGGCAAGATAGAACTCCCAGTCGCCGCGGTAATGCGCTTTCTTGCCGCGCAGCACCTTTTGTGCCACCGGCTTTATTGCGCAGAAGCGTGCAGAATCGGTGGAACAGTGCTGGATGTGTGCCATCAGTTCGGGGCAGTCGGGATTGCGCTCTGCCATATATGCCACTGCATCGGGATGGACGATGGATAGGAAATCACCCGAATTGGCGAAGAACCGATTTGCCTTATCCACATCGCCGAGCCTCGACCAGCATCCTGCCACATACTTCATTGCCATACGCTTCAACAGGTTGCTGTCGGGGAAATCGCGGAAATATTCGTCATAGCTTTCCACGCACCCGGCATAGTCGCGTGCGGCAAACTGTGCCCTAATGAGTTGCAGTGCGTAGCGGTCCTTGAGGCGTGAACCTGGATAGGCTTTGCACCATTCGATGATGTAGGCAAAATCACCTGTGGTGCCGTATCTCTTTTCGGGATAATACCACGGCGAAGCTACCTCTTTGCGCTCGTACTCCAACTTCTTGGCGATGAAGAGGAACTGCACTATTTCTCGGTCGTTGGTGTTGCGAATATAGGCAAGAAAACGATTGTCCGGAAGAATGTCCTTGTCTAACTCATCATAGCGCATCACCACATCACCATAGAGCACCTTTGCAATGTCGGCGGTAGGGATTTCGGGTGATGTGAGCTGTTGCCACAGCCGCAGATTCTCTTCGCGCTCAAATGAGCGCACGTCGTTGCCATCGGTCTTCGATGTGAAGAACTTGGGCTTTGGGGTTATCGGAAAAATCGGACCGCAAGCCTCGGCTGTAGGCACGGCTATGAGCATAGCTGCCACGCAGCTAATTGTTGCTATCGATACAGTAAATTTTGGCGATTTCATCATCAGTATATTTTGAAAGATTTTGTTGGTCGAGGTGATATAGAATATTGCTGTGAGGGCGCTTTGTGAGGCGACGCTCAATGGCGGTTTTCACCGCCAGCACTTCATCATAGACCGATTTCTCGGTGCGCACAATATCGCCCTTGCGGATTACTATGTCTTTGTGAATTATATCGCAAAGCGCAATGTGGCTGTTCGTTCCGAATGTGGCAAAACGCGCGGTATCGGCGACATTCACACCATTCAGGAGCCCCATAAATTGCCTTTTGCGAAACAGCAGTTGCCACAAATATGTGGGATAAGCCACATCAAGGTGGAGCGGATAATCGTCGAGACGGCTTAGGTATTTCTCAACATCGTCGATGCTGATGATGGAGTTTTTGGCATCGGGGTCGCGGAAATTGCCGGTGTTATATACCATCAGCACCCCATAATCGACAGGCGGAGCCTTCCGCGCAAGTTGGTGCAGGCGTATGGTAGAACTTAGCGACCATTGAAGTTTCTTACGGGCTATCTGCACCCGAGCAGAGTCGCACAGCGTGAAAAACGACTTCTCGGTCGAGACAGTCCAGTCGCAGTCGAGCTGCAACCCTTCCACATTGTTAAATTCGTAGCAGCTACACATTCGGCGCACTCGTTCCACTATCCTACTTGCCAACTCTCCTTCACATCCTTTGGCGGTCTTCAAAGCCTCAATAGTGATATATACCACTGGCACTATCCGCTTTGAATTGAAGCATTCGACTATGCCCGTATCGTAACCATCCTGCACACGCATTGAGGCATTCGGCACCACCTTCTCAAATGTAGTGCAATAACTGCCACCGTTCTCTGCCGTAACATCAAACATACGCAGATAAATGCGGTCGACCTTGTGACGAGACATGAACACATAGTCGGCGGTATCAAATTCGAGAACGGTTTTCCAATAATAGACGCCATTACCCTCCTC
>SFER01000187.1 GCA_004557195.1 Bacteroidales bacterium
ACCCTCACATCTCGAGGTTGCCTGCCGCCTAATCCCATCCACGATAGGCGGAATGTTCATCATAGAGAGCGGCAACCGCGCCATCAAAAACAAAAAGAAGTATTTCTACGAGTTGTGGGACCACGCCAAAAACAACCGCGTCTCCTACACCCCCATCTTCCACTGCTGGCACGAATCCAACGCAAACGTCCTCCCCATCAACGGCTCCTACACCGACTTCATCTTCTCGATGGACGACTACGAGTGGCACCTATGGCGCGACCAAAAGCTAACACTCGAACAAATCAACTGGTACCGAAACGAAACTTGGGACCTAACCGCCGCCGAGCGCGCCCAATACTACTTCAGCGACTACGAGGAAGCCCAACAATGGCTCCCCGCCGCCTTCGCGCCCATAAACTATCAAATAGAATTCGCCGAGGCGAAAGAGGAAGCCGAATCGGCAAAGCCGAGAGGCATCCTCCACACCGCCCAAGAATACAAAGAAGAAGAATGGGCAGAGTTGCCAAGTCAATGGAGCCGCTTCCTCAAAGAAGAGTGCTGTGAAGCACAAATCCAAGAATCAGAGCTGCAAGAAATCCAAGCAATGCTAAAGGAGTGCGCAGCGCGCAGCGAAGCGTCCGCGCCCCACGACAGCACCCCCAACGCTCCACCAGGCTAGTAGTAGCCCGGCACAGGTCGGCGGACCTCCCCGGGCAGGCAGATGGCAGCCATAAAAAAGCGGAAGCACCCCACTATCAAAGCAAAAAATAGAATCGCCTATAGGCCCCATTAGCCCCATAGGCCCTATATAAGCAAATAGCGCCCGCACCACCCCTCTCCACCCCCGCTGCTCACGCAGCGCCGCCGCTCCGCCATCGGAGCACACGCACCTTGAATCCCCTTGCCGACGCGCCGCCGCACACGGCAAGCCCCCTTTCATCACACAGCACACCGAGTGCAGCGGCTCACACCGCTGCACCGCCCACACAGCGCGCACTCGCGCGCTATTTTCCGGTGACAATCGTCTTGAGGGTGTTTAGTTTGTTCAGCGCCTCTACGGGTGTGAGATTGTTTATGTCGAGCGTGAGGATTTCGTCGCGTACTTGGCTCAACACCGGGTCATCGAGTTGGAAAAACGACAGCTGCATTCCCTTGCGATTATTTGCCACCTCATCGAGGCTGCGTCCTATCGTCTCGCGCGAATTGTCGTTGGCAGACTCAAGTTGATGCAGCACATCGTTGGCTCGCGACACTATCGACGGCGGCATTCCGGCAAGTTTCGCCACATGAATACCGAAACTATGCTCACTTCCGCCCCTCACGAGTTTGCGGATAAACACCACCTTGCCGTCTATCTCTTTCACCGACACATTATAGTTTACAATGCGCGGAAAAGTCTTCTCCATCTCGTTCAATTCATGGTAGTGGGTAGCAAACAGCGTCTTGGGATGTATGTCGTCATGCTCATGGATATATTCCACTATCGACCACGCGATGGATATGCCATCGTAGGTGCTCGTTCCGCGACCCAACTCGTCGAATAGTATCAGGCTTCGGCGGCTCATGTTGTTGAGTATCGATGCCGCCTCGTTCATCTCCACCATAAATGTGGATTCTCCAAGGGAAATGTTGTCGCTGGCGCCTACGCGTGTGAAAATCTTATCCACATAGCCTATTTTGGCGGCTTCTGCCGGCACAAAACAACCTATCTGCGACATCAGCACTATCAACGCAGTTTGGCGCAGAAGAGCCGATTTACCCGCCATATTGGGTCCGGTTATCATTATCACCTGCTTCTCCTCGTTTGAGAGGTGGATGCTGTTGCTTATATATTTCTCGCCAAGGGGTAATTCTTTCTCTATCACCGGGTGTCGCCCTTCGGTGATGTCGATATCGAGTGTGTCATTCACTTCGGGACGTACATACCGGTTTTCAACCGCTACGCGAGTGAAGGAGCACAAGCAGTCGAGACGAGCCAAGAGTTGGCAGTCGAGTTGCACCGCGGGAATATAGTCGCTTACAGCCACCACCAGGTCGTGGAACAGTTGAGCCTCTATGCTCAATATCTTATCCTCGGCACCGAGTATTTTCTCCTCATATTCCTTGAGTTCTTGAGTGATATATCTCTCGGCATTCACAAGTGTCTGTTTCCTCACCCATTCTGCCGGCACTTTATCCTTGTGGGTGTTGCGCACCTCGATATAGTAGCCGAAGATGTTGTTATATGCGATTTTCAGACTTGGAATACCTGTGATTTCGCTCTCGCGCTGCTGTATCTCCATGAGGTAATCTTTGCTCTCATAGGCAATATGGCGCAGCGAGTCGAGTTCTTCGTCAACTCCGTGGTTAAACACCCCTCCTTTGTTGATTAGCGAAGGTGCGTCGGGAGAAATCTCTCGCTCGATGCGGTCGCGGATAATGCCACAAGGATTGAGTTGCTCCCCGATGTGTCGCAATTCCTGGTTGTTGCTATTTAGGCACGCAGTTTTTATAGGCTCTATCGCCGACAACGCAGTTTTGAGTTGCACAAGTTCGCGCGGTGTTACCCTTCCCACAGCCACCTTGGAAATGAGTCGCTCAAGGTCACCAATCATCTCGAGATGCTCGGAAATTGCGCGGCACACCTCCGGCTCGCGGAAAAACTGCTCCACCACATCGAGGCGGTTGTTAATCTGCTTCACATCTTTGAGCGGGAACAAAATCCAGCGACGCAAGAGTCGTGCGCCCATCGGCGACACGGTCTTGTCGATTACCGTAAGAAGGCTTTTGCCATCCTCGTTCATCGATTCAAGCAATTCGAGATTACGCACAGTGAATTTGTCGAGGCGCACAAACCGCTCCTCCTCAATGCGAGCAAGTTTGGTAATATGAGAGATATGAGTGTGCTGTGTTATATCAAGATAGCACAAGATAGCCCCCGATGCCACAATAGCGTTGTGCATCGAGTTCACACCAAAGCCTTTGAGGTTGCGTGTCTCGAAATGCTTGAGGAGCCTATCGGTCGCCGACGGCTCGGTGAAAATCCAGTCATCGAGTTCAAAGGCAAGATATTTGGCTGAAAACGATGTCTCAAGCAAATTGCGCTTGCCGCGCTCTATCAACACCTCTTTTGGCGAGAAATTTCCGAGTAATTTATCGACATAATCAATGCTCCCTTCGGCACATAGAAATTCGCCTGTGCTGATATCGAGAAAAGACACTCCACACACACTTTTGCCGAAGTGCACGGCAGCAAGAAAGTTGTTCTCCTTGTGATTGAGGATATTGTCATTGATTGAGACGCCCGGAGTTACAAGTTCTGTAATGCCGCGCTTTACAAGTTTTTTGGTGAGTTTCGGGTCTTCGAGCTGCTCGCATATCGCCACACGCTTCCCGGCGCGTACAAGTTTGGGAAGATAGGTGTCGAGAGCATGGTGGGGAAATCCCGCCAGTTCCACATATTGAGCCACGCCATTGGCGCGCCTGGTGAGTGTAATGCCGAGTATTTCGCTTGCCTCAAGCGCATCGGTCGAAAATGTTTCATAGAAGTCGCCAACCCTGAAAAGCAAAATAGCGTCGGGATGCTTTGCTTTCATCTCGACGTACTGTTTCATGAGAGGGGTTTCAACCATTTTTTGAGCCATCGTGTTTCATTTTTGCACATACAAAGTTAATACAATCGAGCACATTTTCAAAATAAAACCCATTTTTTATCCCCTTTCTATATGGAATATGGTTAAAAACTCAATCTATATATTCTTCATAAACAAGGAAAAATGTAAAATAAATGCTATTCCAACCTCACCATATCCGCCAACTGAACAAAATAATCATTTGACCAGATATCCAACTCTTTCGGATTGCGAACAAAAGGAAGCACATCCTCCTTTACTTGATTAATGGCTGCTGTAGATAGGCGTTCCTTTAG
>SFER01000013.1 GCA_004557195.1 Bacteroidales bacterium
ATAGTTTTCTACAAACACAAATATGTAGTTAAATGTCTCTTTCTGAGCCGGGAACATCTTTATAAGTTCGTTTTGCAACAAATCTTGGAGCCCGAAACCGCGACCTATGGCGAAGATGAGGGCGAGCGTGGGGATTATTGAAAGCAGTGTGTAGTAGGTGAGAGATGCTGCTTTCACCTGCAGATTCTTGTCGAGAAACGACCTCACGCTGAGGTTGAGAATCTTCACAATGTTGACAAAGGGGTTTTGCTTGGTGTCTTGCCACACACCATTCACACAATAGTCGTAAGACTTGACAATTCTTGTGTACAGGCGAAGATAGACCGAGGCGAAAAAGTTTCTTGATGCCATAATAGCGGGAATAAAATGTAAAAAAAATGATAGTCCTGCTGTAAGCCGAGTTATGTAATGCCGCTGGTTCCCGAAGGCTTCACGGCACCGCTTGTCATTTATCTGAAACCATAGTTGCCTATGATTTTATATGTAGCAGCCTACCCCTCGACAATGGACGAGCAGCCCTTAAATGCCGATATACTTGGCCTTGCAACTCATAAGGTGTGCGGCATGCCATGTTGCCATGGCACCCGGTGGGCTCTTACCCCGCCTTTTCACCCTTACCGCATGTGCGGCGGTTATTTTCTGTCACACTACTCTACTCTCGCAAATAGCTTCCCGTTAGGAAATATGATGCTCTATGTTGCTCGGACTTTCCTCACACCGCGCTGTGCGGTGAGCGACAAGCCGCAAGACTATCATAGTGCAAAATTACACAAAAATTGAGTCTCGTGCAACAATTTAGGGGTGTTGTGTGTAATATTAAGGTAAATATTAGTCAATTTGATGAATGAATTGTTCTTTTTTAGAAGCGAAGATGTTCAATTTCGCAACTAATTACTACCTTTGCACCTGTTTAGTTAGGGATATCTACATGAAAAAAATAGTATTATTGTTTCTGGTGCTCTGTTGTGCAGCTATCGGTTATTCGATGGATATCGAGTCAACAATGCCTTCAGACACCTTGTATGTGGCTTCTGCCGATATTGATGACGTTGCGACTACCGACACAGCCGTATCGGAAACTCCCAAAAAGAAGAATTTCTTCAACAAGGTTATAGATTATTTCGCCGACGCCAACAAGAAAAACGATAAAAAATTCGATTTCAGTGTTATCGGTGGTCCACACTACTCAAGCGACACACAGTTGGGTCTCGGGCTTGTGGGTGCCGGGTTGTATCGCATCGACAGGAGCGACACAATCATGCAGCCTTCCAATGTCTCGATTTTCGGCGATGTTTCCACAGTGGGTTTCTTTCTCCTTGGGGTGAGAGGTAACAACTTCTTCCCGAAGGACCGATTCCGGCTCAACTATAACGCCTATCTCTTCTCGTTCCCCTCATCTTATTGGGGTATAGGCTACGAGCAGGGCGACAACGACGGGAATCAGACCAACCTCAAGTATTTCCAAGCGCGCTTTCGTGTCGATTTTATGGTGAGGGTAGTTAAAAATCTGTATATCGGTCCGTTGCTTATCTTCGATTTTGCCAAGGTGAAAGAACTTTCGCGTCCCAACGTGTTTGGCGACCAACCGCAGGTGGTGCGCAACTACGGATTCGGTGCTATGATGAGTTTCGACAATCGTGATGTGGTTACCAATCCACACCACGGCGTGTATGCCTACTTGACCCAAATGTTCCGCCCTTCATGGATGTGGAATGATTATGCTTTCAGCACCACCGAATTTGGCTTCTCTACCTATCACAAGGTGTGGCGAGGTGGTATTCTTGCCTATCAACTCACAGGACGATTCAATTTCGGCGACCCCGCTTGGGCAATGATGTCGAGACTTGGTGGCTCAAACTCGATGCGCGGATATTATGAGGGGCGCTATCGCGATAAACACATGCTCACCACTCAATTGGAGCTTCGCCAAAACATCTACCACCGAATCGGTGGTGTCGTGTGGGTGGGAGCCGGAAATGTTTTCCACAACAAGGAAACATTCAAGAAAATTCTTCCAAACTACGGCTTGGGTTTCCGATGGGAATTTAAGAAGAACGTGAATGTGCGCCTCGACTACGGCTTTGGTAAAAAAGGACAATCGTGTTTTTTATTTAATATAAATGAAGCATTTTAATCTAAAACGACTATTTGAGTGGACACGCAATCAAAAGTTGCTCTACTATATATTCATAGTGGCACTTGTTGTGCCTAATATCGTACTGGTATTCACAGAGGAGACATCATTTTTTGGCAGAGTGTGCAACATTGTGTTCCCGGTGGCTATGTTCTGGTTTCTCATGTCGTTGGCACGAAAGCCGGGGAAGGCATTGTGGCTTATGTTCTGGTTTGTGTTCCTCGATGCGTTCCAATTGGTGCTTCTTTATCTATTCGGCAACTCGATAATCGCGGTGGATATGTTCCTCAACCTGCTCACAACCAATTCGGGAGAGGCGGGCGAACTTCTTGCGGGTATCATAGTCGGAGTGGTTATTGTAGTGGTATTCTACTTGATAATTTTGTCTCTCGCTATAATTTCCCTATTTAATAAGGAGAGATTGAGCCGTGATTTTTTGAGGCACCAACGCAAGTTGTCGGGAAACGCGCTCATGTATAGCACCATTCTTTGCGTGTGCGTGCTGTTGTTCTCATCTCGTTTTCGCATCGAAGAGGATGTGTATCCGCTCAATGTGTGCTACAATGCGCTTCTTGCCATTGGTCGTGCCGATAAAACAGCCGATTATTACGAGACAAGCAACGGTTTCAAATATAATGCGTCATCGACACGCGATGCCAATGAGCCGGAGGTGTATGTTTTTGTAGTCGGTGAGACCGCGCGTGCAATGGATTTCGGCATTTATGGCTATAAGCGCAACACAACACCCGAATTGGCAAAATGTGGCGATAACCTCTTAGTGTATAAAGATGCTCTCTCTCAGTCGAATACAACACACAAGAGTGTGCCCATGCTCCTCTCGTCGGCGAGTGCCGAAAATTATGATGCGGTATATACCCACAAGGGGATAATAACAGCCTTCAATGAGGCGGGTTATCGCACAGCATTCCTTAGTAATCAACGACATAACAATTCGTTCATCGATTTCTATGGAGGCGAGGCAACGACCTCTATTTTTATCAAAGACCTATATCCCGAAGGGGCGAATGTGATGGATGCTGAGTTGCTGAAGCATCTAAAGCGCGAGCTTCGCAACGACCATCGCAAAAAATTCATTGTGCTCCACAGTTATGGCAGCCACTACGACTATTACAGCCGCTACGGTAGGGAATTTGCCGAGTTCACTCCCGATTCGGTGAAGGAGCTTTCGCGCAAGAATCGCGAACTGCTCGTGAACAGCTATGACAACTCTATCCGATACACCGATGCCTTTGTTAAGAGTGTCATCGATGCCGTGGATGCCCTTGGTGTAAGCTCTGCCGTGATTTACACAAGCGACCATGGCGAGGATATATTCGACGATTCCCGCAATATGTTCCTCCACGCATCGCCGTTGCCAAGCTATTACCAAATTCATGTGCCGTATCTTGTGTGGGTGAGCGACACCTTCAAGTCGCAGCACGAGGCAGAGTATAATATGCTCAAAGCCAACGTGAATGAGCCGATTTCGACCAGCCTTGTTACGTTCCACACGTTGCTCTCGATGGCAGGCATTCGCACCTTTGTTTTCGATGGCTCATGTGCGCTTTCCGACCATGATTTCAAGGCGCGCGACCGCTATTATCTCAGCGACCACAACAAGCCGAAACTCCTCAATGAGTGTGGACTCAAGGAATGTGATTTCGAGAAGTTCCGAGAGTTTGGTTTGCGAGAATATTAGGCTTTTAGAAGGAATATTGCACACCTCCGGTGAAAGCCGAATAGCGCGATGTGAAAATGTCGTGCCATTCAGCCATCACTTTCCAATGGCTCCCAATCTCTTTGTCGATTTTGAGGTCGCAATACACATCCTCGCCATGTGGCAGCGATGTGTTGCTTGTGGTGAAAACCATGCTCGACGCGGCGTGGATGTCGTAGGGGAGGCTTAGCCGTGGCGCGAGGTGGAATGTGGCAAAACTCTTGTTGCTATGCTCATTGGCATAAATGTTGGTGCCTGCCGTTAGGTTGAGAATCCCCAGTTTGTAGTAAATCGAGGAGCCGATTTGCCAGAAATTGTCGGCGTTCTGCATAAACACGTATGCCGAGCTGACATTCACTACCATGTTGCTGCGGGTGAGAGTGTAGGCAAATTTGATTTCATCGATATATGTGGCTGTCAACGACTGCTTAATCAAAAGCCACTCATCGTTCGACAGGTCTTCATCCACAAGGAAAGAAGGATTGAGGAATTTGCGGTGATAAGCGAGTTGCATTTGTCCCGAAGGGGAGAATGCCGCGATTGCGCTTGCCTCGATGTTGTTTCGAGTGTCGCAGTGCGAGCCGTTAGGGGAGCCGTAGTGATAGAACGAGACGCGGTCGCCGATGCAGAAACGCCACATTCCGCGGTTGTATTTCACCTGGGCATACAGGTCGTTGTTGGAGTGGTCGAATTTGTGGGTGGCGTCAGGCGATTTGTGCCTTGAATAGTCGAAATCGTATTCCCAGCCCACTGTTGCACTCATTCCGGCGATTATCGGAGTCGTGAATTCGGCAAGCAGGAATGCAAAAACCGAACTTATTCCCTTTGTCTCCGAGGCATCGTTAAGAATTGTCGTGTGTGGGTTATCGGTGTATTGGCAGTTGGCACCGAAAAGCAATTCCGAGCTGTTGGGGAAATCGTGGAAATAGCGCAGCCGTGCCATATATTTCTCAAATGAGGTTTTATTGATTCCATCTCCCGGATACATGCGAGTGCCGTTGTATTGCTGAGTGATGTCGGTGAACAGGCGGTCGCATGGCGTGAAGCGATTAACCATGTGTGCTGAAATGTTCTGTCGTTGCCGCACCGATTGGTCGATGTCTTGGTAGGAATATGCCGCTATGGCATATATATCCGTGCCGCCACTTGTGATGCGAGTGTCGAAAGTGTGGGCGATAAGTTTGTCGCTGCCTGCTTCGAGATTCGATGTCCCGCTAAATCCGCCATTACTATCCACGAGGGTGATGTCGATTACTCGCCCCATTCCCACCGTTCCTTTGGCAACTGCTGAATTGTCGCATATCTGAATCTTTGCGATTGCCGAAGCCGGAATTTTGCTGCAAAGCAGGCGTGTGTCGCCATTCACCGGACCGTTGTTGATGCGCAAATTGTATCCATCGAGCATATTGTCAAATCCCTCTTGCATTAAATCGGGGTAGATTCTGAGAATGTCGAGGAGGGTTTCGCCTCCGTTGAGGTCGAGCTTTTGCGTATAAATGATGGCTCTGTCGGCAGAAAGCTGGAATGCCTGCTCGGCAGCGCGTGTGCCGACAGCCATCAAAATTGCGATTATCAGTGCTATGGCGGATTTCATGGTTTTAGTTTTAAGTATCGGTGGAAAAATGCTTGAGATTTGAGTTTATAGCAATTTTATAATGTCCTCGACAATCATCGTATCCACAAGGCGATTGTCGGCAAGAAATTCTGCGATATTGTACCTGTCAACAAACTGTTTCTTAGCACCATAGCAGAGCACTTTCATGTCGGAAGGACCATAGTATCGGGCAATTTTCTCGCCAAATCCACCTTCGAGTGCGCCATCTTCGAGGGTGACGACTATGCGGTGGTCGCTTTTGAGGTTGTCGAGCATTTCCGTGTCGATTCCGGTGATGAAACGAGGATTGATGAGGGTGGGATTGATCCCTTGTTCTTTGAGCAGTCGCACCACATTCTCACCAAGAGCGAAGAACGCGCCGAGTGCAATGATTGCCACATCGGAGCCGCTTTCCACCTTCTCGTATTTGTTGATGTCACTGAAGTGGGCTGGAACCGGGCGGGTGGCGTGGTTTGTAGCACCCATCGGCACTTTGATTGCTACAGGATGCTCGCGGTATTCTATGCTCCAATCGAGCATTGCAAGGTACTCTTCTTGGTTGGTAGGAGCAAGATACACTAGGTTGGGAATGCCCGATAACAAAGGTATGTCGAAGTGGCAGAGGTGCGTAACATCGGTCATCGAGGAGAGAGAGCCCCAAAGCACCAGGATTGTGGCGGGGTTGTCGTTGATGCACAAGTCTTGCGAGATTTGGTCGTAGGTGCGTTGCAGGAATGAACTGCACAGACCAAGCACGGGTTTTCCTCCCGCTTTGGCAATACCCGATGCGAGTGCAACGGCGTGTTCCTCCGCGATTCCCACATCGATAAACCCGGCTCCCGCCATTTGGCGTCGCTCCGGAGTCCATCCCCACACTCCCGGTGTGCCTGCTGTAATCGCACACACCTTTTTGTCTTGCTTAATCTTCTCCAAGAGATGGAGAGCGGTGAGGTCGTCATAGTCTTCGGCGTCTGAATTGTATGTGAGATTGCCTGTCTCGATATCAAACGGCGCACTCCAGTGCCAAGTCTCCTTGTCCTCCTCGGCGAGCGCATAGCCCTTCCCTTTAAGGGTGTTGATATGCACTACGATAGGGTGGTCGATATCTTTCACCTGCTTAAAAGCCTTGATGAGCGCATCAATGTCGTTCCCTTTGTCCACATAAATGTAGTCAAGCCCCATTGCTTTGAACATATTGTTCTCGCACATGCCGTTTGACTGCCTCAACTGTTCAAGCCCTTGATACAATCCGCCATGATTTTCGGCGATAGACATTTGGTTGTCATTGACAACGATAATGAAATTGGAATTGAGTTCGGCAGCCCAGTCGATCCCTTCGAGAGCCTCACCACCGCTTAGCGAGCCGTCGCCAACCACCGCAATCACATTGCCGCGATTTCCACACAAGTCTCTCCCTTTAGCAAGACCGCTTGCGAGACTCACGGCTGTGGAGGTGTGCCCGATGATAAAGTGGTCGTGCTCGCTTTCAGAAGGCTCTGTGTAGCCCGACACATCGTCGTAATGCTCGGGGTAGATAAATGCGTCGGCACGCCCGGTGAGTATTTTGTGGGTATAGCTCTGGTGCGACACATCAAAGACGATTTTGTCTTCGGGCGAGTTGAACACGTAGTGCATAGCGATAGTGGCCTCAACCATTCCGAGGTTGGGACCGCAATGCCCGCCGTGAACACTCAATTTCCTGATGAGCAGAGTGCGAATTTCGGAGGCAAGCACTTCCATTTCCTCGATGGTGAGTCGTTTCAAGTCGGCTGGCGACTTTATGTTGCTGACATACTTCATAATAACAGTAAATTTTGAATTAAAATTATAGTGCAAAGTTACTGCTTATGCCGTTGTGCACTATTACCCGAACATCGGAAATAATTACCAAAAATCGGGAAAAACTATTTGAGATTGTGTGCTGTGAGATAGCGCTCGGCGTCGATAGCCGCTTTGCACCCCATGCCGGCAGCGGTGATGGCCTGGCGGTAGTGTGGGTCGGCAACATCGCCTGCAGCAAACACACCTTCGACATTGGTCGCTGTTCCTTGACCGGCTGTGATGATGTAGCCTTGAGCATCGAGGTCGATTTGTCCGCGGAAAATATCGGTGTTTGGCTTGTGTCCGATAGCAAGGAAGAATCCATCGATGGCAATATCGAGAGTCTCCTCGTTGGGCTCGCCTTTAAATTTCACAAGGTGAGCACCTTCTACACCTCTTTCGCCAAAAAGTCCCACTGTGTTGGTGTTGAAAAGCACTTCGATATTTGGAGTGGAGAAAACACGCTGTTTCATCACATCGGAAGCGCGGAGATAGTCTTTGCGCACTATCATATACACTTTTTTCGCAAGTCCGCTCAAATACACAGCCTCTTCGCAAGCGGTGTCGCCGCCGCCAACCACTGCCACTGTCTTTTTGCGATAGAAGAAGCCATCGCAAGTGGCGCACGCCGACACGCCCATTCCCGCATATTTCTTCTCATCGTCGAGACCGAGATATTTTGCCGAAGCACCGGTGGCGATAATTACCGTGTGGGCAAGCATTGTGGTGCCGTCTTCGATTGTGAGCGCAAACGGACGAACTGAAAAATCAACTTTCTCGACAATCTGCGGACGCACTGTGGTGCCGAAGCGCATTGCCTGTGCCTTGAGTTGTTCCATCATTTCGGTGCCGTTGATTCCTTCGGGATAGCCGGGGAAGTTTTCAATATCGGTAGTGGTAGTGAGTTGTCCGCCCGGTTGTATTCCCTCGAAAAGGATAGGGGAGAGGTTGGCTCGTGAGGTGTATATTCCGGCAGTGTATCCGGCAGGACCGGAGCCGATGATAACGCATTTTGCTATTTCTTGTTCCATATTATTTATTTTATCTTAAATCGTTTATGATGGTTTTTGCCGGTACCGCTTTTTTGTCGAACACAAATTGCGATTTGGCAAATTTGTTTTTAGCCTTGTAATTGGAGATGTCGGTTTTATACACATTGCCGTCGCTCGTACCACTCTTGATTCCGCGAATGCGGTAGTCGTGGCGGTTGAGTGTGAGGACAATCTCCCTTATGTCGTTGTCCACCTTGGGGGTGAGACGCAAGGCATAAATCCCGGCAGCCGCTTTGAGCATTGATACATTATAGGACTTGAAAGCTGACTGCACTATCGCATACGGACTTGTAACCTGGAGCTCCTCGAGTGTCGGTTCGGTGATATTCACTTCGCGGTTCTCTTTGGAGTAGCTCCACATGGTCCTGCCGTTGTACCACACCTTGATGTCGTTGAATATCATCGAAAATTGGCTCCCCGACATGTATAATGTGCCGGTGTCGCTCTCTTGCCCGGAAGAAACTTTCACTGTGGCGCTTATTCCGTTGTCGGCATCGAGTGTGGATATGGCATTTTGCAGGATAGTCGCAGGCGACATTTGTGCCGAAGCCGACAATGCGGCAAAAATCACGAGCAGCGAGAATATAGTTCTTTTCATTTTCCTAAAATTTGAGTTAATTGAATGGAGTCGATTAGCACCTGGCGCGGCTTGCCACCTTGCGATGGTCCCACAATCCCGGCAGCCTCCATTTGGTCCATAATTTTACCGGCTCTATTGTATCCGATTGAGTATCGGCGTTGTAGCGACGAAGTGGAAGCAGTTCCCGATGTAACCACAAATTCGGCAGCCTCGTCGAATAGCGGGTCTTTGTCGAATGTGGTTCCGTAAGCGCCACCGTTGTCAGTATCGGTGTCGGGAATGTATTCAGGAAGCAGGTAGGCGCTCTCGTAGCCGAGTTGGTGGTCGATGTGGTCGCAAATCGCTTCCACCTCCGATGTCTCGATGAGGGCGCATTGCAGACGCTCCATTTCACCGTTTTGCAAGAACAGCATATCGCCTCTACCTATGAGTTGCTGTGCGCCGGGGCAGTCGAGGATTGTGCGGCTATCCACCATCTGTGCTACACGGAAAGCGATACGTCCCGGGAAATTGGCTTTAATCATACCGGTGATAACATCGGTCGAAGGACGCTGGGTTGCAATAATCATGTGGATGCCGATTGCGCGCGCTTTCTGTGCGATACGTGCGATAGGGGTTTCCACCTCTTTGCCCGAAGTCATAATCAAGTCGGCAAACTCATCCACAATCAGCACAATGTAGGGGAGGAAGCGGTGGCCTTTTTCGGGGTTGAGGCGACGGCTAATGAATTTTTCGTTGTATTCCTGAATGTTGCGGGCACCTGCTTTCTTGAGCAATGCGTAGCGGTTGTCCATCTCCACGGTGAGTGAGTTGAGTGTAGCCACAACCTTTTTCGGGTCGGTGATGATGGCTTCCTCCTCATCGGGAAGTTTGGCAAGATAGTGGTGCTCGAGCTTGGAGTATAGGCTGAATTCAACCATTTTTGGGTCGATGAGCACAAATTTCAGTTCTGCCGGGTGTTTGCGATAGATGAGCGATGTGATAATTGCATTCAATCCCACCGATTTACCTTGACCGGTGGCACCTGCCACAAGGATGTGTGGCATCTTGCACAAGTCGGCAATAAACACCTCGTTGGTAATCGAGCAACCGATAGCCATCGGCAGTTCGTATTTACATTCTTGATATTTCTTCGACTCGATAATCGAGCGCATCGACACCACTTGTGGGTCGTGGTTGGGCACTTCGATACCGATAGTTCCTTTGCCCGGGATAGGTGCGATGATGCGTATTCCGAGAGCGGCAAGGCTCAATGCGATGTCGTTCTCGAGATTCTTGATTTTCGAGATTCTCACACCATCATCCGGGATAATCTCAAAAAGTGTAACCGTAGGACCCACGCACACCTCGATTTTCTTGATGGGGATGCCGTAGTTGAGCAGGGTCTCGGTGATGCGCTTCTTGTTGTTCTCTTGTTCCTCGAGGTCTATGTTGTGAGCGTTGGTAGAGCGCACTTTGAGCAGGTCGATTGGCGGGAATTTATAGTGAGACAACTCTTTTGTCGGGTCGTAGTTGCCTCCATTGAGAGTCTCGGCAGTTTCGATTGTTGGCACTACCACTGTGGTTTCGATGCCATCGCCGTCGATTTCGGGAGTAGTGGTAGTTGCAGGATTGTCTTCGATTTCCGAGTCGGTAGGTTGGAAATCGGTGATATTTCTCTGAGTGCGAGGCTCATCGGGTTGCTCATCGCCCGAATCCTGTGGATTCTCGGGCATAAATCCGCTATTGTTTGCCAATGGCTGTTCGTTTTCCGATGTTTCGTTCTCATTCTCCTCATCTTCATCATCTACGTCGCCGGTAACTTTTTGAGGAAATAAAGAAATGAATTTCTTCACCAGTGCAATGATGCTGTTGAGCCAAATGAGTGCGAGAATGAGCAGAGCAACGATTATGATGCTGATTGTGCCTATATTGCCAACGAATTTGAGCAGAAAAAGGTTTACCTCTCTGCCACACAGTCCACCCCAATTAAACGGCGTGAGAATCTGGATATTAAGGTATCCGGTGAGCAGAGTGGTGGCAATAATTGCCATGATTGTGGCAAAAGTTGTTTTGAAAAAATTGAATCGTTTAATGTGATAAACCGATAGCGACATCAGCACAAGCCACACCACAATGAAAAATGATGAAACACCGATACCCTTGTTGATAAAGGCTTCGCTGATTTTCGCTCCAAGCGAGCCTCCATTGTTGCCAACGACGGGTGCTGCCGCTTCTTTGGCTATTTCGATACTCCCTTTGGCGGCAATCACACTTTGGTCGGCGGGAGCGTGCTGCATATATGAGCCAAGTATGACACCCAGATACACCCCAAGAAGCCCCAGAATGGTGCCTATTAGGATACGGGTGCGTGTGTCGGAGAAGAATGCGCCTATCGATGCGAAGAATCCTTTCTTTGAGGGGTCTTCCGAATCGTTATCATCGTTTTCTGTGTCAATTTCCGGAGTGTCCTTTTCCGGTTCTATTAAGTCGGGATTAAAAACTTCGTTGCTCATATAAAATGTCTATTTAGAATAGAAATTGCAAAAATAAAAATAATCATTGGTGTTACAAAAAATTGTCGATTATTTATTCCAAAAAATTCGGGAGAAAATAATCAAGAGGCTGAATAATTCAAGGCGACCTGCAATCATGAGAAAAGATAGCATATAGAGTCCCAAATCGGGAATATTTGCCCAAGAGCCTTCAAATCCCGTGAGTCCCACCCCAAGGCCCACATTTCCCACTGCCGAGAGTGATGCAATGAGTGAGTTGAAAGGGTCGATTCCTGTAAAACAAAGGACAATAACACCCGAAGCAATCAGGAGCATATATACAACAAGAAACGATGCCACCTTGCCGAGTACATCGTTGGGCATTGGCACATCGTTCACTCTAATACTTCTCACATTGTTGGGGTGTAGGATATGGTAAAACTCGTTCCCTACAATTTTCATCAGATAAACGATGCGGTCGAGTTTGAACGCACCTGTGGTGGAGCCTTTGCAAGCGCCGAAGAAGAACAATACAATTATGATTGCAAGCGCTCCGGTGCCCCATAATTCATAATTTGCCGAGGCATAGCCTGTTGTGGTTATTGTTGACACCACAATGAATAGCGGGTCGATGATTTTGTCGATAAAACTCGCCTCATAGTTGGTGGCGAAAAGCGATATCGAGATTAATCCCGCTGCTATGAGCACTATTGCTAAATACCATCGGAAGATGTCGTTGTCGCGAAATGCGTGGAAATCGCCATGTGCAACCTTGAATATCAAGGCAAAATTGGTACCACCAAGGAACATAAAAACCAAAATTACACATTTAATATATACTGAGTCGAATGCCATGACGCTGGCTCCATGGGTGGAGTAGCCGCCGGTTGACACTGCCGAGAAAGTGTGGCATATCGAATCAAACAGCGAGATGTCGCCAAGACTTAAAAGCAAAAAGCAAATCACGGTTAATGAAATATACACCATGCTGAGGCTTTTGGCTGTTTGATTGATTCTCGGGCTGAGTTTGTCTTGTGTAATAACCGACTGCTCGGCATTGAACAGATTCAATCCACCCTCGTAGTTGAGCATCGGAAGAATTGCGAGACTGAAGATTATAATACCCAAGCCGCCAATCCATTGCAATAGCGAGCGCCAAATGAGGATGCCGTGAGGTGCACCGTCGATGTCGCGAAGCACCGAGGCACCCGTGGTGGTGATGCCGGATACCGATTCAAAAAATGCCTGAGAAAAATCGAGATACGGCTCGCCAATCATAAACGGCAGCATACCGAATAGGGCGAATGCCACCCATACCGACGAAGTAACTATTATTGCCTCTCGTTTTCCCATAGTTCTTTTGTCGGGGCGAATGCCGAATGTCATTAGAGTTCCGAGTCCGAGTGTTATGAGCAGGGAAATAGCAAATGCTTTCAAAGAGGCATCGTTGTAGATATATGCCGTGATGAGCGGAATCGACATAAATGCCGATTCAATCATCAAAAACCACCCCACGATGCGCAATATCAAGGGATAGTTGATTTTTGCTCTTTGTTGTCCAACCATATTGTCTATTTATAGGCGATTCTAATTAGTTAAACAATCTTTCCACTTTGTGGATGGCGCCATTGAGGCAGAACACCACAACATGGTCGCCCGCCTGGATGCGCGTGTTTCCGCTCACCACCATCACCTCGCCATTGCGTGTAAGACCGGCGATAGTCATGTCGTGCGACAACTTGAGGTTCTTAACCTCCGAACGTGTGATTTTTGCTCCCTCTTTCACAACGAGTTCAGCCACCTCGGCATCGGCGAGGGCAAGGCATTTGGCGTTGGAGGAGTCGTTGTCGAGCAAAATCTGGAATATCTTGCTCGACGCAAGTAGTTTCTTGTTGATTATGGTGCCTATGTTAAGCCCTTCGGCTTCGGAGATAAACTGGATAGTTTCCACTTCCGCGATGGTCTTCTTCACATGAAACTCCTTGGCTGTGAGGCATCCCAGGATATTGGTCTCCGAGCTGTCGGTGAGAGCGATGAAGGCATCGTATTCTTGTATTCCCTCGTCTTGGAGGATATCCATATCGCGTCCGTCGCCATGAATTATGTTGCAGTTGGGCAGTTTTTGCGCCAATTCATGGCAGCGCTCAAGGCTCGACTCGATGATTTTGATTTTATACTTCGATTCGTTCATCTTGGCGAGTTGCACCGCGATGCGGCTGCCACCCATAATCATGACACGCTCCACTTCCACCTCTTCCTTGCCACACAAGTCGCGGATATTATCCACGTAGTCTTTTGTGGTGGCAAAATAGATGATGTCGTTTTGCTGAATGAGGTCATCACCACGCGGGATAATGGTCTCGTGATTGCGCTTGATTGCGCAAATGTGGAAATAACTCGAGAGCGAGGCGAGTTCTTTGAGGTGCATCCCTATGAGTTTGGCGTTGTTGCGCAGTTTCACACCTATTACTATAAGGAGTCCGTTGCACAATTCAAACCAGTTTCTCACCCAGTTGCGGCGCAAAGCGATGGTCATCTCCTCGGCAGCGAGATATTCGGGATAAATGAGGTGATCTACTCCGAATTCCTTGAAAAACACCCCATATTCCTTCTTTAGGAACTCATAATTGTCGATGCGCGCCACAGTGCGCTTCGCACCAAGTTTTTTTGCGAGGGCACAGGATGTGATGTTGCGAGTCTCGTAGGGGGTTACCGCGATAAACAAGTCGGTATTCGCAACACCGGCTTTGTTGAGAATCTTGAACGATGTGGGGCTTCCGCAACAAGTCATAAGATTATAGGAGTCGAGACTCATGAGTTTCGACTCATCGTTATCTATGATTATTATATCTTGTTCTTCGTTGGACAACAGCTTTGCGAGATGTGTTCCCACTTCGCCTGCCCCTGCTATTACTATCTTCATTTTTTAATTCTTGAAAAAATGGCTTGTTTGATGCTTTCATCATCGATGCCGCATTCTTCACGCTGCTGCGCCACTGTCGCCTGGTGGATAAAGCGGTCGGGAATCCCAAGCCGAGTTACTGTTTTATTCAAACAATTATCGTTAAACCATTCCACAACAGCCGAGCCAAAACCTCCCACAACCGTTCCATCCTCGATGGTGATGATATGAGAAAATTTTGCGGCAACTTCGGTGAGGATTTCGGCGTCGAGCGGTTTTACAAATATCATGTCATACACTGCGACACTCACCCCCTCAGTTTCAAGCCGGGTGGCTACCTTCAAGGCATTTTGTCCGATTGGACCCACTGTGAGCAGCGCCACATCGTTTCCATCTTTGAGTTTGCGCCCTTTTCCGATAGGCATCTCCTCAAAATCGTTGTGCCAATCGGTGAGATTCCCTTTACCGCGAGGATAACGTATCGCTAATGGACCTTGAGGCTTGAGTTGAGCCGTGAAGAGGAGGTTGCGCAGGTCGTGTTCGTCGATTGGAGCCGCTATTGTCATTCCCGGGATTAGGCGCAAGTAGGCGAGGTCGAAGGCTCCGTTGTGAGTAACGCCATCTTCACCTACAAGCCCTCCGCGGTCGATGCAGAATGTTACCGGGAGGCGTTGTATCGCCACATCGTGAATCAACTGGTCGAAGCCGCGTTGCAAGAATGTGGAATAGATGCAGCAGTAGGGGATAAGTCCCTCCTTGGCGAGTCCGGCGGAGAATGTAACGGCATGCCCCTCCGAGATGCCCACATCGAATGTGCGCTCGGGAAAACGCTCTATCATCATCGAGAGCGATGTGCCCGAAGCCATAGCCGCTGTGATGCCCACAATCTTGGGGTTTTTCTCGGCAAGTTCCACTATCGTGTGTCCAAACACATCTTGATATTTGAGTGGAGGAACGGATGGCTTTTTCGATGCCTCGGTGATTCCTGTCTCGGGGTCGAATTTGCCGGGAGCGTGCCACGTTGTCGGGTCTTTCTCGGCTGGTGTGTAGCCTTTTCCCTTGCGGGTGCGCACATGCAGGATGCGAGGACCCTCAAGGTCTTTTATGTCTCTGAGCACTTTCACGAGTCCGGCGACATCATGTCCGTCGAATGGTCCGAAATAGCGAATATTCAGCCCCTCGAAGATGTTTTGCTGGTTTGTGAGAAGCGATTTAAGACTATTGTTGAATCTTAAGATTTTGCTTTTGTTCTCCTCGTCGATAAGCCCCAGATTCTTGAGCATCATATAGGCTTTGAAACGGAGACGGTTATATCGAGGAGAAGTGTTGAGGTGGGTCATATACTCATTGAGCGCGCCTACATTCTGGTCGATAGCCATGTCGTTGTCGTTGAGCACAATGAGCAGGTTGTTTTTGTTGATAGAGGCATTGTTCAAGCCCTCGAAGGCGAGACCGCCGCTAATCGAGGCATCGCCGATAACGGCAACAATATTTCTGCGCGGGGAATCGTGGTTGATAGTCGAAGCCATCGCCATTCCGAGCGCAGCCGAGATGGAATTGGATGCGTGTCCGGCGATGAATGCGTCGTATTCGCTTTCGTCGGGGTTGGGAAATCCGCTCAAACCGCCTTTCGTTCGGTTGGTGGCGAAGCGCTCGCGCCTTCCGGTGAGGATTTTGTGACTATAGGCTTGGTGCCCGACATCCCACACGATTCGGTCGTAGGGGGTATTGAACACGTAGTGAAGGGCAACGGTGATTTCCACCGCTCCCATGCTTGAAGCGAAGTGCCCCGGATTTTTCGATAGCGATTCGATAATGAAATTGCGCAACTCGCTGCACACCTCGGGCAGCAGTTCTTGCGACATTATTCTCAAATCATCGGGAGTTTGTATTTTCTCCAACAGATGATAATCGCGATTGATATGTATATTGTTCGGTTCCACGTTGTTATTCTTTCTTGCGTATGTATTTCTTATATAATGGTACAAACACTATTCCACCCGACACGATGATTGTGAAAATCACCATGAAATCAATGCCGCGGGTGGATATCAAGAGATAACACAATATTAGCCATAATGCAGTTAAACAGGCGAATCTGAAAATATTATATTTGCTCATGATAAATTTTATCCATTTAATTTACAAAGATACGATAAATCAAGCCATATTCAAAAGTTTTTTTCAACATTTATCAAATTTTATTCTTATTGAGGCTCGCTTCTTAGGTTTATTGCTTATCTTTGCAAAAACTTATTTGTGTTATGGTTGTTTTTCAATAACCAAACTTTTATTTAAGGAACGTCGAACATTTAATTTACAATTTACAAAAATGGCAAACATTACAAAGGAAATGGCTTTGGACTATCACCAAAATGAGCGTCCCGGGAAAATCGAGATTGTTCCCACAAAGCCCTATTCTTCTCAGTTGGATTTATCTCTCGCATATTCGCCGGGTGTGGCTTATCCCTGCAAAGAGATTGAGGCTACTCCCCACGATGCCTATAAATACACTAACAAAGGCAACTCGGTGGCTGTTATCTCCAATGGCACTGCAGTGCTCGGTTTGGGTGATATCGGTGCTCTCGCAGGCAAGCCGGTGATGGAAGGCAAAGCGTTGCTTTTCAAGATTTTTGCAGGTATCGACTGCTTCGACATCGAAATCAACGAAAAAGACCCCAAAAAGTTTATCGAGATTGTAAAGGCTATATCTCCCACATTCGGTGGTGTGAATCTCGAGGATATCAAGGCTCCCGAATGTTTCGAGATTGAAGACACACTCAAAAAAGAGTGCGATATCCCTGTTATGCACGACGACCAGCACGGCACTGCCATTATCTCGGCAGCCGGGTTGCTCAACGCGCTCGAAATTCAGGGCAAAAAAATTGAGGATGCCAAACTTGTGGTAAACGGCGCAGGTGCTGCCGCAATATCTTGCACTCGCCTCTATGTCGCCCTCGGAATCCGCAAAGAGAATGTGGTGATGTGCGACAGCAAAGGTGTGATTACAACTCGCCGACCCAATCTCTCGCCTCAAAAAGCCGAATTTGCGACCGACCGCGAAATTTCCACTCTTGCCGATGCTATGAAGGACGCCGATGTGTTCCTCGGATTGTCGGTTAAGGATGTTGTTACCACCGAAATGGTGCAATCGATGGCTCCAAAGCCAATCGTCTTCGCACTCGCCAATCCCGACCCCGAAATCGAGTATCACAAAGCGATAGCGTCTCGTCCTGACCTCATTTTCGCCACCGGGCGTTCCGACTATCCCAACCAAATCAACAATGTGCTCGGATTCCCATATATTTTCCGCGGTGCACTCGATTGTGGCGCAACTCAAATCAACGAGGCGATGAAACTCGCCGCTGTGCGCGCTATCGCCGCTCTCGCTAAAGAGCCTGTGCCATCGGTGGTTAACAATGCCTACAAGATGACCAAACTTAAATTCGGTCCCGAATATATCCTTCCCAAGGCTCTTGACCCCCGCTTGATTACAACAGTGTCTCCGGCTGTGGCGCGTGGCGCAATGGAGAGTGGTGTCGCCACTCGACCCATTGAAGATTGGGATGCCTATGAGTTGCACCTCAAGAAACTTATGGGCTGCGACAATATCCTCATGCGTCGATTCACCGAAGAGGCTAAGCGCAACCCGAAACGCGTGGTTTTTGCCGAGGCAAACACCGACAATATGCTCCAGGCTGCCGTGCAAGTGCATAACGATGGCGTGTGCATCCCGATTCTTCTCGGCAACGAGGAGATGATTGCCAAGCGTGCTCAACGCCTCGACCTCGATATTTCGGGCATCGAGATTGTAAATCTTCGCCACGACCGCGAGGCTCAGCGCCGCGAATTCTATGCCCATCGTCTCTCGGAAAAGCATCGCCGCAACGGTCTCACCTATCCCGAAGCGCTCGAAAAAATGTTCGACCGCAACTATTTCGGTATGATGATGGTGGAACTCGGTGATGCTGACGCTTTCCTCACAGGCACATATAGCGATGGCGCTACGACTGTCGATATCGCCAAAGAGGTTATTGGTATCCGTCCCGCCTATAAGCACTTCGGCACAATGCACATCATGAACACTCGCCGCGGTATCTTCTTCCTCGCCGACACTATGATTAATCACGAATGCGACACCGAAACTCTCGTCGATATCGCTCGCTTGTCGAAGCACGCCGTTGAATATTTCGCCCACGACCCTGTGATTGCAATGCTTTCATACAGCAACTTCGGTTCTAACAACGAAACCGCTCCGCGACAAGTGCATGAGGCTGTAGAAATCTTGCATGAGCGCTACCCCGAAATCGTTGTTGATGGCGAGATGAAGATGCATTATGCTCTCAACCGCGAGTTGCGCGACAATACCTATCCATTCAACACCCTCCACGGTAAGGATGTCAACACTCTCGTGTTCCCCAACCTCAGTGCCGCCAATTCGGTGTATCGCATGATGCTCGAAATGGGTCTTTCGGAGTCGATTGGTCCTATCCAGATGGGTTTGAACAAGCCTGTACATTTCATCAGCATCGATGCTCCGGTGCGCGATATTGTCAACCTTACGACAATTGCCGTTATCGATGCCGCAATTTATTGCAAATTCGGGCAATGCGTGTATAATTCCCAATCGTAAAAAGTTACACATTTCACATAAAAACAGGAGGCTGACCAATCAGTCTCCTGTTTTAGTTTTATAACAATTGGTTATTTATTATTCCTTGTTAGTCGGCTGTGTTGCAGCTTGTTGCTTGCGAGCAATGCTTATCTTGTTGGCATAATAGAGCGCAAGACCTTCCGATTTCTTTTTGCGTTGGAGCGCCTGCGAATAATTGTAGGTGTCTGCGATGATTTTAGCCTCGGCTGCCGATAGGTTCACTTTGTGGCGACTGCTGCCGATAAATGTGAGCACCACTTTCGCTCCCGGGTTGTCTCTGATGAGCATGCACAGAGAGTCGGCTTTGGCTCCGCGGAAAGTTACCATCTCGTTCTCCACACCTTCATCTTTGAAGCGATAGTTGGTCGAACCGTTATACGGCACATTGCTCGATGTCGCAGTCGTGCCATTGACAGTGGCTGAGATTTGGGTGTGCTTGATGTTTACACCGCGGAGGAGTGAAACGATATACAATTCGTTCTGCTCGTTGATGCGCACATCGATGCCGGTGCGTTGCACCAATGGTGCCGCTTTTTTGTGCACGGTGTATCCCTCGACCATATCTTTGGTCTTTATAAATTTGAAACTGTTGCGAAGCGCTTCGACCCTCGCTGTTTCGGCGCGGAGAACAGAGTCGTTGACAATACTGTCGGCAATCCCCGCTTTTTCATCCGCAATGGTGCGCAAGTGGAGCGCGCGTTTGCGCAACTCGATATTGTCTTTCGACACCACGTTGATTGAGTCTATAAGGCAGTAGGCTTGGAGGAAATCGCCCGAAGTGATTGCGTTTTCCGCTTCTGTGAGCAATCCTTCGCCGGCATCCGAGCCGTTATTGCCACACGATGCCACCGA
This sequence comes from Bacteroidales bacterium, assembly GCA_004557195.1. Lineage (GTDB taxonomy): Bacteria > Bacteroidota > Bacteroidia > Bacteroidales > Muribaculaceae > W0P31-042. The sequence continues at coordinate 19,781 of SFER01000013.1, forward strand.
AATGGCGAGAATCAACAGAATGCCTATCCTACTTAAAACATTGTACATTTTTAACTCCTTTCGTATCATTGATTTTCTTTATTATATTGTTTAATGCGTCTTTGTCGTTGTATCCCACTACAAGATAGCCTTGGAACATGCCATCGTAGGAGTCAATCGAGATGTTGCGGAGCACCACTCGGCTCTCTTTGGTGATAATCGAGGTGATTCCGGTTACGATTCCGATGTTGTCATTGCCGAGTATTTTTAATGTGGCGATATTGCTTGCGCCTTTGCCGCTCCACCTCACATCGATTTTGCGGTAGGGGAATCTCGATTCGAGATGCTTCACGTTGGGGCAGTCGGCGCGGTGGATTTTTATCACACCTTCGCTCGAGATAAATCCCACAACATCATCGCCAAAGAACGGGTTGCAGCATCTCGACATCTTGTAATTGATGCCTTTGATGTCTTCTTCTCCAATCACAAGCACATCGCTCGACTGAACATCGAGTTGTTGCGGCTTGTTCTCGAGTTCAAACTCGTCGGCGGCGCGATTGGCAAGGGGAGACTCTTTTGCCTCGTCGATTGTGAGATAGGTGTTGATAACATCGTTGATGGCAATCTTTTCGGCATGGATGTCGTTGAAGAAGTCGGTGGCTGTTTTGGTGCCGAATTTCTTGATTACACGCATGAGTGTAGCCTCGTCAACATCGATTTTCCGATTCTTGAATCGGCGCATGAGCAACTCCTTGCCATATTCGGCGTTTTTGTGATTGAGTTCGTTCACAGCCTGTTTAATCTTGTTTCGAGCCTTGGAGGTAACCACAAAATTCAGCCAATCGAGTTTCGGAATCTGGTTGCTCGATGTGAGAATCTCAATTGTGTCGCCGCTCTTTATTTTGTAGTTGAGTTTCTGGTTCTTGCCGTCAACGCGTCCGCCGGTGCACATGCAGCCGAGTTTGGAGTGTACCATAAAGGCGAAATCGAGTAGCGATGCACCTCCGGGGAGGCGGTAAAGGTCCCCCTTGGGCGTGAATGCAAACACCTCTTTGTTGTAGATATCCATTTTCACGCTCTTCATCAATTCCATGGGGTCGGATGTGCCCATTTCAAGCAGTTCTCTCACATTCTTCGCCCAATCGTCAAGGTCTTTTTCGCTTTTCACACCTTTGTATTTCCAGTGTGCCGCAAGACCTTTTTCTGCCACCTCGTCCATGCGTCGTGTGCGTATCTGCACCTCCACCCAACGGTTGTCGGGACCATGAACTGTGGTGTGAAGCGACTCGTATCCGTTGCTCTTGGGCACGGTAATCCAGTCTTTCATTCTTGCCGGATTGGATGTGAAGAGATCTACAATAATAGAGTAGGCGAGCCAGCAATCGCTTTTCTCCTTCTCCAGCGGCGTGTCGATGATTACTCTAATTGCAAAGAGGTCGAAGATGCCGTTGAGGTCGGTGTTTTGTTTCTGTATTTTGTTCCAAATCGAGTAAATCGACTTGGTGCGTCCCTTGATATCAAATTTCAGCCCCGCCTCTTCGAGTTTTTTCTTCACCGGCGCTATAAAATTGTCGATATACTTGTTGCGTTGCTCTTTTGTCTCGTTGAGTTTGTCGGCAATGCGTGTGTAGATGTCCCTGTTGCTGTATTTGAGCGACAGGTCTTCAAGTTCCGATTTTATAGTGTAAAGTCCCAGACGGTGGGCGAGGGGCGCATAGAGGTTTATAGCCTCAAAGGTGACGTCTCGCACGAAATCCTCGTTGGGGTGGTGGTTAATCATTCGCATGATGCCCAAGCGGTCAACAATCATGATAAGCACCACGCGTATGTCGTTGGCGAAAGTGAAAAGGAGGTTGCGGAAATTTTCATTCTTCACTGCCGCGCGCTTGCGGTATAGTTCCGAAACCTTAAGCATTCCGCTGATGAGCTTGAAAATGTCATCTCCAAACGGGGGATATCTTCTCACACAGCAAAAGTGCTGTGGTCATATTGCGTATTGTGGGGTTGATGCCATATTTGTCGCGTCGGTAATGGTTCTCTTTTATGCCATTAGCGATTATTGTCCTCACTTTTTTCACGTCATCGGCGTGAGTAACATCGCGTGTATATCTAAGCAGTTGCCTGAATTGAGACACTATCAATTTCTGCTCTTCGGGTGTAAAATATGTCTCTTCCATATATAAATCTGTTAATCTTCACTGCAAATATAACCAATAATCGTGAATTCGGGCTATAGTTTAAGCGAATTTGATTAATTTTGCACAAACAATTTGATTAATGACATCCTTTTTACGTTTTATATTGTTGTTTATCGTGTCGATGATGCTTAATTCTTGCTTTTCGAGTTTCGAGAGCACGAAGAAAATCACCGATAGCGATGTGGATAAAGAGGTGAAGAACACTCCTGCCGTTATCTGTTCGGTTATCGACACTATCTTGTCGCCGAATTACCTCCATTGGGATGCGGGCAAGCGCTTCGTTGTCCTCGACAAGCAGGTGAAATTGATTTTGTCGCCAGCCACCGCCGATTTGAGCGAAGGGGACACGCTGGTCTATTCGGGCTGCGGCACTCAGAATATGTTTGGAGTGGAGGAAACCGTGCTTCTTAATTTCACCGATTCCAAAGGCGGTGCTTATAGCTTCGACACAGGCAGGTCGCAGCGCGAGTATGCGGCAACGCGAAGCACTGCGGTTCCTTTCCTTCTCGATGCCGATTTGCTCGACCTTGCGCGTGAGGATGTCGTGGGAAAACACTACTATGTGAGAACATCATATTGGTATGACAGCGACGACAAGGTGATTGCCGGGAAGAAGTTTGTGAAGGTGAAGATTCTCGATGTTGTCCCCGGAAACAAGGTGTATTCTTTAAAGGTGTATTTCGACTATGCCGGTTTGCAAGCCGCTATCTATGTGTCGGCGGCAGACAATTCGGTGGCAAGCCGCAGGTTTTCCAATCTCTTCTCCACCTCCGATATCCGAAACTACTATCCTGCAATCAGTGATGAAAACTGGGCTCTTATCACCGAAAGCAAGGTGCAGGCAGGCATGACCAAAGAGGAGTGCCGATTGGCTCTCGGTGTTCCTGCCGGTATCGATAGGATTCCCACATACGATACTCTGCAAGAAATCTGGAAATATTCCGATGGTGTGTATCTTATTTTTGTAGATGGCATATTAACAAAATATCGAAAATGAAAATCGTAAAAGACTTTGAATTAAAGGAAATTACCACTTTCCACCTCCCCGCCCGTTGTGCATGGTTTGCAACCTACGACAGCGAGGACGAATTGCGCGACTTGCTCGCCGGTGAGTTGTGTAAAACCAACAAAGTGATGCAGATTGGCGGTGGTAGCAACTTGGTGTTTACCTCCGATTTCGACGGTGTGATTCTCAACACCGAAATCTGTCATATCGACACCATCTCGCAGCCGGGCGATGAGGTCGTGTTGCGTGTTGGCAGCGGTGTGGTGTGGGACGATTTGGTGAAATTCTGCGTCGAACACAATTATTACGGCATCGAAAATATGTCATATATCCCCGGAAAGGTGGGTGCCAGCGCTGTGCAGAACATCGGCAGTTATGGTGCCGAGGTGAAGGATGTCATCACTCGTGTGAGAACAATGTGTGTGGCAGACGGCTCGATACGTTATTTCGATAATTCAGAGTGCCGATATGCCTATCGCGACAGCATTTTCAAAAAGGAATTGAAAGGAAAATATATAGTTACCGAGGTGGAATACAAGCTATCCACAACCCCTCGCTTTAATCTTGAATACGGTCCGCTCAAGCGGCTCGCCGATTTGCCCGACCTCACTATCGCCAAGGTTCGCGACGAGATTATCGCCATCCGTTGTGCCAAGTTGCCCGACCCGAAATATGTGGGCAGTGTAGGCAGTTTTTTCACCAACCCTATTGTGGATTCTGCTTTCTTCGAGAAGTTTATCGAGCTGCACTCCGATGCGCCACACTACCTCCTCGACGATGGCAGAGTGAAAATCCCGGCAGGGTGGCTCATCGAGCATTCCGGACTCAAAGGACACCGATGTGGCGGTGCTGTGGTGTGGGAAAAGCAGTGTCTTGTAATCGCCAATATCGACAATGCCCTCCCCGACGATGTGGTGAGGCTCTATCGCTTCATCATCGAAACCGTCAAAGATTCCTTTGGCGTGGAATTAGTCCCCGAGGCAAATATTATATAATGTATGGAGATTGAGTTTTTAGGTACCGGCACATCCACAGGCATTCCGCAGATAAAATGCCAATGCGAGGTGTGCAAATCAAATAATCCCCGCGACAAGCGCCTGCGCTGTTCGGTGGTGGTGCGCACCGGGGGACTGAGCTTGCTCATCGACTGTGGTCCCGATTTCCGTGAGCAGATTCTGCGGGCATCGTCTCAGGAACTCGATGCGCTGCTCGTTACCCACAGCCACTACGACCATGTGGGCGGTGTTGACGACCTGCGTGCCTATTGCCAACCCTCCCGCTTTGACATCTATGCCCAGGAAGATGTTCTCAACGACCTGCGAAATCGCATCCCATATTGTTTCAAGGAGCATCCCTATCCGGGTGTGCCGCAATTCAACCTCCACGCCATCACTCTCGAGCCGTTCACCATCGGTGATGTGCTCATCGAGCCGCTTAGGGTAATGCACTACAAGTTGCCCATCCTTGGCTACAAAATCGGCAATATGGCATATATCACCGATGCCAAAGAGGTCCCCGACGAGACAATCGACAAGATTCGCGGCATAGACACATTGATTATCAACGCTCTTCGCATCGAGGAACACATTTCACACATGTCGCTGTCGCAATCGCTTGCCACAATATCCCGAATAGCGCCGCGCCGTGCTTTCCTTATCCATTTGAGCCACGACATGGGCTTGCATGATTATGTGTCGCAAAACCTGCTCCCTCCGGGCGTGGAAATCGCTTTCGACACCCAAATCATCACTGTGGCTCCCTGATTTCGCACCCATTGCGGCGGTGGCTTTCCACATTTTGTCTTAAAACTAACTCGATATTCCCACTTTTTTGTTAAATTTGCAAGGTTTTTTAGATACTGACAATTTATTTATGAAGAATATCCGGAATTTTTGCATCATAGCGCACATCGACCACGGTAAGAGCACTCTCGCCGATCGTCTTCTTGAATACACCCACACTGTGGCTGACAAGGAGATGCAAGCCCAGGTGCTCGATGATATGGACCTTGAACGCGAGCGCGGAATCACTATTAAAAGCCATGCCATTCAGATGCAGTATGCTCTCGATGGCGAAAATTACACCCTCAATCTCATCGACACTCCGGGACACGTCGATTTCTCCTACGAAGTTTCTCGCTCGATTGCCGCTTGCGAGGGCGCGCTCCTCATCGTTGATGCTTCGCAGGGTATTCAGGCGCAGACCATTTCCAACCTGTACATGGCTATCGACAACAATCTTGAGATTATCCCTGTAATTAACAAGGTGGATCTCGATAGCGCAAAACCCGATGAGGTGGAAGACCAGATTGTGGAATTGCTCGGTTGCAAGCCCGAGGAGATTATCCGTGCCAGTGGCAAAACCGGTATCGGTATCCCCGAAATCCTACAGGCTATCATCGAGCGCGTTCCGGCTCCCGAAGGCGACCCCAACGCACCGCTTCAGGCTCTCATCTTCGATTCGGTGTTCAATCCTTTCCGCGGTATTATTGCCTATTTCAAGATTGTCAACGGTACAGTTCGCAAAAACGATTTCGTGAAATTTGTCAACACCGGAAAAGAGTATAATGCCGATGAAATAGGTATCCTCAAACTCGATATGGTTCCCACCGATATGCTTTCGGCAGGAAATGTGGGCTACATCATCTCGGGTATCAAAACTTCGCGCGAGGTGAAGGTGGGCGACACTATCACTCACGTCAATGAGCCTTGCGAAAGTGCAATCGAGGGATTTGAGGAGGTGAAACCGATGGTGTTCGCCGGTGTTTATCCCATCGAAACCGAGGATTTCGAGAACTTGCGTTCTTCGCTCGAAAAATTGCAGCTTAACGATGCCTCGCTCACATTCACTCCCGAGTCGTCGGTGGCTCTCGGTTTCGGTTTCCGTTGCGGCTTCCTCGGTTTGCTCCACATGGAGATTGTCCAGGAGCGTCTCGACCGCGAATTCGACATGAATGTAATCACCACTGTTCCAAACGTGTCCTATAAAGTATATGACAAGAAAGGCGGTGTTACCGAGGTGCACAATCCTGCCGGACTTCCCGACCTCACTCTCATCGAAAAAATCGAAGAACCTTATATCCGCGCTTCTATCATCACTGTTGCCGACTATATCGGTCCGATTATGACTCTTTGTCTCGGCAAGCGCGGCGAACTCATCAAGCAGGAATATATTTCCGGCAACCGCCTGGAACTTATTTTCGACCTCCCGCTTGGCGAAATCGTTATCGATTTCTACGACAAACTCAAGAGTATCTCCAAGGGGTATGCCTCTTTCGACTATCATATCCACGATTTCCGCGAGTCGAAACTCATAAAACTCGACATTCTCCTCAATGGCGAGTCGGTCGATGCGCTCAGCACGCTCACCCACGTCGATAATGCCGTTACTTTCGGTCGCCGTATGTGTGAGAAACTCAAGGAACTCATCCCGCGCCAGCAATTCGATATCGCCATCCAGGCTGCTATCGGTGCTAAAATCATCGCGAGAGAAACCATCAAGGCTGTGCGTAAGGATGTTACCGCCAAGTGTTATGGCGGCGATATCAGCCGTAAACGCAAACTCCTCGAGAAACAGAAGAAAGGAAAGAAGCGCATGAAGCAAATTGGCTCTGTCGAGGTGCCGCAGAAGGCTTTCCTTGCTGTCCTTAAACTTGATTAATCAATTTTCTAATAAACCTTTATTATGTCAAACGTATTTTATACCGCAAGAAAAACTATCATGCAGTATGCAAGTGGTAGCAATGTGCTCATTGTTGCCACTATCTTGGCTGTGATATGTGCCAATGCGCCATTCGCAAGCAAGTATTATAACGCTCTGTGGGAATTGCCTGTGTCGTTGCAAATAGGCGATTTCAATCTTTTTAGCCATCATGGTCACCCTATGTCGCTCATGCAGTTTATCAACGATGCGCTCATGGCTATTTTCTTCTTCAATATCGGCTTGGAAATCAAGCGCGAGTCGTTAATCGGTGAATTGGCGTCGTTCCGCCAGGCTTTGCTCCCGATTATTGCTGCTTGCGGTGGTATGATTTTCCCGGTTATCGTTTATTATTTCCTCGGCACAACTCAACACGGCGACTACCTCAACGGTATGGCTATCCCGATGGCTACCGATATTGCCTTCTCGCTCGGTGTGCTCACTATGTTGGGCAAGCGTGTCCCGGTTTCTCTCAAGGTGTTCCTCACCACTCTTGCTGTGGCTGATGATATCGGCGGTATCCTCGTTATCGCTATCTTCTACACTACCGAAATCTCTCTCTCAATGCTTCTTGCATCGGCTGTGCTCTACCTTATTCTCCTCATTGGCAATAAGCTCAATGTAATGAACAAGGCATTCTACATCCTCATCGGCATTGCTATTTGGTATCTGTTCCTCAGTTCGGGTATCCACCCGACTATTGCCGGTGTTTTGGTGGCTCTCACAATCCCTGCAACTCCGCAAGTTGCCCCGGGCAAGTATATCAAGACAATCCGCGAAGATATCGAGCAATTCCCTGTTCAATCAAGCACCGAACTCGAAACCAAGAGCATGCTCACCAATCGTCAACTCGACTGGCTCAAGGAAATCAATGGTGCTTCAAGCAAGATGATTTCTCCTTGCCAGGAACTCGAAGACGCTCTCCAAGGCATTGTTACAATGTTTATCATCCCGCTGTTTGCCTTTGCCAATGCCGGTATCTATCTTGGCGATATGAGCATCGGCGACGCATTCAGTGGCGTGGCATTGTGCATTATGGGCGGCTTGTTTATCGGAAAATTCATCGGTATCTTCCTCTTCACTTGGGCTACTATCAAATGCAAATTTGCCAAGATGCCTGCTCATAGCAACTGGAAGATGATTGCCTCAGTGTCGATGCTTGGTGGTATCGGTTTCACCGTGTCGCTTTTCATCGCCACACTCTCATTCCCCGGAAAAGAGGAGCACATGATTACACTCCTCAACGATGCCAAACTCGGTATTGTGCTTGGCTCAATCCTCTCGGGTGTGGTTGGTTATATAATGCTCAAACTCACATTGCCCAAGCAGTCGTTCGACGCAGAATAATCAGTAATCACATATTATTTCACGAAAAGGCTGCTTCGGCAGCCTTTTTTGTCGCTTTTAATTTTATTTTGAGTGTTAAAATGCAATTTTATGTACAATTTGTAAGAATTGTTGAGTTTTATGTGTAACTTTGCATAGATAACGGAAAAATTAGTAAAAATATGAAAGAAAGAGCATTGTTTGCCACAAAAATAGGGGTTATTGCCGCTACTGTAGGCTCCGCGGTGGGGCTTGGTAATTTTTGGCGCTTCCCCTATGAAGCCGGAACTCATGGCGGTGGTGCGTTCCTCCTTGTGTATCTCGGTTGCGTGTTGCTCATTGGTATCCCCGTGATGTGTGCCGAGTTTATTATCGGGCGCGGCACCCACAAAAACATAAGCGGTGCTCTCAAGCAACTCCTCCCCGGCACTAAATATTACCGCTTCTCGTTTATCGGCATCACTGCCTCAATTCTCATCCTCAGTTTCTATTCGGTTGTGGCGGGGTGGACGATGGAATATGCCCTACAGGCTCTGCTCGGCAACCTCTCTGCGAGCGATAGTGCCGCATATTCCGAGCGTTTCAATCAGTTTTGCTCCTCAAATTGGCGACCGCTCATGTGGACACTCATCTTCCTGTTTGTCAATGCAATGATTATTCTGCGTGGCGTGCAGAAGGGTATAGAACGCATTTCCAATATCCTGCTTCCGCTCCTGTTCTTGATGCTCGTGGCATTTGCTGTCAATTCGCTCACTCTGCCGGGAGCCGCCGATGGATTGCGTTTCCTCTTCTCGCCCGATTTTTCACAAATCACGCCAAGTGTGATTCTCGGTGCGATGGGGCAGGCGTTTTTCTCTCTAAGCCTTGGCTTGAGTTG